>NZ_JAPVZL010000006.1:0-150785 GCF_041432365.1 Streptococcus sp. 20925_1_69 | reverse complement strand
ACCAAGGTGTCGCAGGTTCGAATCCTGTCTTCCCGATACATTACAGAGATACGTAAGCGTATCTTTTTTTATTTAACTAGATATTATATACATTAAGAGAGAATCAGTTTGCTTCTCTCTTTTTTTATTTCAGTAATTCATTTTGATCGCGTATACTTTTTTGTTTCCTGATTTGTTCAATGAATACAGTAGTTTAGGTACATAAATTAAAATTTAACAGATTGTATAATTCTTACAAACTTTTAAGAAAGTAATTGAAGAGTTTTTTTGTTCTGCCTATAATATATGTGTTTTGTACGATAAAAATTTCCGCTCTTTTGATTTTAAATAAGTATTAGTTTTCAATATAGTGTGAATTGGGTTTGATATTTCTTTTAAGGAAGCTGCATTAGATTTTTCTACTTGTTTTTTATTGTATAGTGTATCTTGCTTGTTTTGAACAGAATCTTTTATGACATTTGTCATATTTCCTTGTGACAGAAGCATCTAGCTCCGCTAACTTCAAAAGACTATAATTGAAGTATGAAAGGGAGGAAGAAAAAATGAAACATAAAGTAATTGTCGCAATGAGTTTAGTAGCAGCAGGAGTCATGACTTATCTCATGTTCTCAGGATTGGATGAAGGTTTCTATCATTTTCCTTGGGAGCTATTTGCAGGATTTGGAATGATGTCCTGGCTTATCCGAGAAGGTTTGAAATTAGTCTCAGATGTGAAAAAGGAGTTTGAAAAATGAAAAAAGCATTTCTCTATCTTTTTATTGGACTATCACTAGTGGTATGGTTGGTAGAAATGTTTACAGGTTGGTTTGATCAAGCCTTCCTTCACCAAGCCATTCGCGGTGCCTGGGGTCTAGGATTTATGATTTTTATCGCCTTTCCGATGGGAAAGGAGTGGCTGAAAGGAGAATATGATGAACATGATTAAGGTAGAAAGCCTAAATAAAAACATCAAGGGCAAGGCTATTTTGAAGGATATTTCCTTTGAGGTAACAGAAGGTGAATGCGTCGCCTTGATTGGTCCCAATGGTGCTGGGAAGACCACACTCTTGGACTGTTTGCTTGGAGATAAACTGGTCACAAGCGGTCAAGTATCCATCCAAGGCTTGCCAGTGACGAGTTCTCAGTTAGACTACACAAGATCCTATCTCCCTCAAGAAAATGTCATCGTTCAGAAATTAAAGGTCAAAGAGTTGATTGCTTTCTTTCAAAGTATTTATCCAAATCCCTTGAGCAACCAGGAGATCGATCAACTATTGCAGTTTGACAAGCAACAAAAAGAGCAATTTGCAGAAAAATTGTCAGGTGGGCAAAAGCGTCTTTTCTCTTTTGTCTTGACCTTAATTGGGCGACCAAAGCTTGTCTTTTTAGATGAACCAACTGCTGCCATGGATACTTCAACTCGTCAACGCTTTTGGGAAATTGTTCAGGAGTTAAAAGCTCAGGGAGTAACCATCCTCTATTCGTCTCATTATATCGAAGAGGTAGAGCATACAGCGGACCGAATCTTGGTCTTGAATAAGGGAGAGTTGATTCGCGATACAACACCTCTAGCCATGCGCAGTGAGGAGATTGAAAAGCACTTTATCCTTCCTCTAGCATACAAGGAAGTCATTGAGCAGTCTAACTTGGTTGAAAACTGGTCACAAAAACAAGATGCTTTGCAAGTAGTTACACGTGAAGCGGATGCTTTTTGGCAACTGTTAGTGCAAGCAGGATGTAGGATTCAAGAAATTGAAGTCAATAACCGTAGCTTGTTGGATACAATCTTTGAAGAAACACAAAAGGGAGATGACTAAGATGAAACGATGGATCGCACTAAACAAGATAGAATTTCTATTGACCAAACGACAATTAGTCTATTATCTATTATCCGTAGGGATGCCGACAGCCTTCTATTTATTCTTTTCAGGCATGTATCAGGACACACCAGGTGGACCGGCTAATTTTATGCGCGACTACCTCATTTCCATGACGGCTTTTTCCATGATGTCGACCGCTATCTTTTCATTCCCAGTTGTTTTACATACCGACAAGATCAACAACTGGCAGAAAATATTACGTCATAGCCCTGTAAATATGGTAGAATATTATCTATCAAAGATAACAAGTATGATGGTTGATTATTTGGTCTCAATTCTGGTTGTTTTCTCAGTTGGGCATTTTGTAAGAGGTGTGGATATGTCTCTTGGAAACTGGATTGGGGCTGCACTTTTGCTGATAGTAGGAAGTGTAGCTTTTGTAGCGCTTGGTTTGACCTTGACACTCTTACCGACTAGTCAGCTGATGTCTGTCGTAGGCAATCTTCTTTACTTTGGCTTGGCTGTTTTAGGTGGACTCTGGATGCCCGTCTCTTTATTTCCAGATTGGATGCAAGCAATCGGGAAGCGCCTACCAAGCTATCAGTTGATGGAATTGATCAAGACCTTCTTAAATGAGGGTGGCCTCAATCTATCAGCCATAGTTTATCTACTTGTTTTTTCAGCAGTTTTGTTTGGTTTGACCATTTACCTTCAAGGTCATAAGGAGAATGCTTAATGCTTAAAAGACTGAAGAGCATAGACTATATGTATTGGGCCAGTTTGATTTTTATGGTTTTCCCCATCCTTCCTGTAGTGACTGGGGAACTAGCTGTCTGGCATTTATTGATTGATATTCTATTTATAGTGGCGTATTTGGGTGTTTTAACAACTAAGATCCTTCGTCTATCCTGGATTTTCTGGGGGATCATGCTGGTCTATGTTGCTGGAAATACCGCCTTTGTTGCTGTGAACTATATCTGGTTCTTCTTTTTCCTTTCCAATCTCTTAATTTATCATTTTGGCGTACGTAGTTTTAATTCTTTACATGTCCGGACTTTTCTCCTTGCTCAAGTCCTAGTTGTGGGCCAGCTTTTGATTTTTCAGAGAATCGAAGTTGAGTCTCTATTCTATCTACTTGTAATTCTTGCTTTTGTCGATTTAATGACTTTTGGTTTGGTTCGGATTAGGATTGTGGAGGATTTGAAAGAAGCTCAGGCTAAGCAAAATGCCCAGATAAATCTATTGCTTGCTGAAAATGAACGCAGTCGTATCGGTCAAGATTTGCATGATAGTCTGGGGCATACCTTTGCTATGCTTAGTGTTAAAACTGATCTAGCCTTGCAGTTATTTCAAATACAGGCTTATCCACAGGTGGAAAAGGAATTAAGAGAAATACAGCAAATTAGCAAAGAATCAATGCGTGAAGTTCGAACCATTGTGGAAAATCTTAAATCTAGAACTTTGACATCAGAACTAGAGACTGTGAAAAAGATGTTAGAAATTGCTGGAATTGAGGTGGAAACGGATAACCAACTAGATACTGCTAGCCTAACTCAGAAGTTGGAGTCAACGGCTTCCATGATTTTGCTTGAATTAGTGACCAATATCATCAAACATGCTAAAGCGTCTAAAGTCTACTTGAAATTAGAACGGACAGAGAAAGAACTCGTTCTAATAGTGAGAGATGATGGCTGTGGCTTTACTTCTATAAAGGGAGATGACCTCCATACAGTTCAAGATCGTGTTCTTCCATTTTCGGGAGAAGTAAAGGTAATTAGTCAGAAACAACCGACAGAAGTTCAGGTTCGACTACCTTATAAGGAGAGAAAGTAGATGAAAGTATTAGTCGCAGAAGATCAAAGTATGTTGCGAGATGCCATGTGCCAGTTGCTGGCCTTTCAAGCAGATGTAGAGTCTGTCTTACAAGCCAAGAATGGGCAAGAAGCAATCCAACTCTTAGAAAAAGAGTCCGTAGATATCGCCATTCTTGATGTAGAGATGCCTGTTAAGACAGGCCTTGAAGTCTTGGAGTGGATACGAGCAGAAAAGCTTGAAACAAAGGTGGTTGTAGTGACGACCTTCAAGCGCTCAGGGTATTTTGAACGTGCGGTCAAGGCTGGAGTAGATGCTTATGTATTAAAAGAAAGAAACATTGCAGACCTCATGCAAACCTTGCACACCGTCCTAGAGGGACGCAAGGAGTATTCGCCTGAATTGATGGAAGTGGTGATGACACATCCCAATCCATTAACAGAACAAGAAATCGCAGTTTTAAATGGAATTGCTCAGGGCTTCTCTAACCAAGAAATTGCAGACAAACTTTATCTATCCAACGGAACCGTCCGAAATTATGTAACCAATATTCTTTCTAAACTAGATGCTGCTAATCGAACAGAGGCAGCTAATATCGCGAAAGAATCTGGTTGGTTGTGATGATATAATATTTCCCTGGACATTATGTGTTAAAAATGAAATAATTTGTAAATTGAGGAAGGGTCTTAGCTTCCTTCTTTTTGTTTCGTCCAAGGTTGTAGCAAGAGCTAAAATTAAGAATAAAAAAGAAAAATATCTTGACAACCAAGGGGAAAATTTGTTACAATAATAGACGGTACTTTTTACTTTTGGTCTCTCAAGAGTGTACAGGGACGTGCTGACAAATGTTGCAAAAGTACACACAGATGATAGCTGTCACCAAGTGTATCATCACCAAAAATAAAAAAACACAGGAGAATGTAGATGCCTACAATTAACCAATTGGTTCGCAAACCGCGTAAATCAAAAGTAGAAAAATCTAAATCACCAGCTTTGAACGTTGGTTACAACAGTCATAAAAAAGTTCAAACAAACGTTTCTTCACCACAAAAACGTGGTGTTGCAACTCGTGTTGGAACAATGACACCTAAAAAACCTAACTCAGCCCTTCGTAAATTCGCTCGTGTACGTTTGAGCAACCTTATCGAAGTTACTGCCTACATCCCAGGTATCGGACACAACTTGCAAGAACACAGCGTAGTTCTTCTTCGTGGTGGACGTGTAAAAGACCTT
Organism: Streptococcus sp. 20925_1_69; assembly: GCF_041432365.1. Classification (GTDB taxonomy): domain Bacteria; phylum Bacillota; class Bacilli; order Lactobacillales; family Streptococcaceae; genus Streptococcus. The sequence continues at coordinate 145,941 of NZ_JAPVZL010000006.1, read as the reverse complement.
CCAGGGGTACGTTACCATATCGTCCGTGGTGCACTTGATACTGCAGGTGTTAACGATCGTAAACAAGGCCGTTCTAAATACGGTACTAAACGTCCAAAAGCATAAGGAAAGGGGATAAAGAGAAATGAGTCGTAAAAATAGAGCTCCAAAACGTGACGTATTGCCAGATCCGCTTTACAATTCACAACTAGTTACTCGTCTTATCAACCGCGTTATGCTTGATGGTAAACGTGGTACAGCTGCTTCAATCGTTTACGGTGCTTTTGAGCAAATCAAAGAAGCTACTGGTAACGATGCACTTGAAGTATTTGAAACAGCTATGGAAAACATCATGCCTGTACTTGAAGTACGTGCACGTCGTGTCGGTGGTTCTAACTACCAAGTCCCAGTTGAAGTTCGTCCAGAACGTCGTACAACACTTGGACTTCGTTGGTTGGTAACAATCGCTCGTCTTCGTGGTGAACACACAATGCAAGACCGTCTTGCAAAAGAAATCTTAGATGCTGCTAACAACACTGGTGCAGCTGTTAAGAAACGTGAAGACACTCACCGTATGGCTGAAGCTAACCGCGCATTCGCACACTTCCGTTGGTAAGATTAAGATACTAAGGGCGTTAAAAAAGCGACTGAAAATTAGGAAGCTTGACGAAGAATCGAAGATTCTAGGAGAGCTTATCTATTTTCCAAGCTTTTAGCCCGGGTTCAAATTAGCTAAATCGATTAGTATTAGCTATAACTCAACTTACCAGCTCGTAAGTTGAAACCAACAATAGCATGAAAACATTGAGAACGGGTAGGTCCTGCCTATCCGTTTTTATTAAAATCATGTTATAATAGAATAGAAATCAAAAATAAATAGGAGAAACAAACCTCATGGCACGCGAATTTTCACTTGAAAAAACTCGTAATATCGGTATCATGGCTCACGTCGATGCTGGTAAAACAACAACTACTGAGCGTATTCTTTACTACACTGGTAAAATCCACAAAATCGGTGAAACTCACGAAGGTGCGTCACAAATGGACTGGATGGAGCAAGAGCAAGAGCGTGGTATCACTATCACATCTGCTGCAACAACAGCTCAATGGAACAACCACCGCGTAAACATCATCGACACACCAGGACACGTGGACTTCACAATCGAAGTACAACGTTCTCTTCGTGTATTGGATGGTGCGGTTACCGTTCTTGACTCGCAATCAGGTGTTGAGCCTCAAACTGAAACAGTTTGGCGTCAAGCAACTGAGTACGGAGTTCCACGTATTGTATTTGCTAACAAAATGGACAAAATCGGTGCGGACTTCCTTTACTCTGTAAGCACACTTCACGATCGTCTTCAAGCAAATGCACACCCAATCCAATTGCCAATCGGTTCTGAAGATGACTTCCGTGGTATCATTGACTTGATCAAGATGAAAGCTGAAATCTATACTAACGACCTTGGTACAGATATCCTTGAAGAAGACATCCCAGCTGAATACCTTGACCAAGCTCAAGAATACCGTGAAAAATTGATCGAAGCAGTTGCTGAAACTGACGAAGAATTGATGATGAAATACCTCGAAGGTGAAGAAATCACCAACGAAGAATTGAAAGCTGGTATCCGTAAAGCGACTATCAATGTTGAATTCTTCCCAGTATTGTGTGGTTCTGCCTTCAAGAACAAAGGTGTTCAATTGATGCTTGATGCAGTTATTGACTACCTTCCAAGCCCACTTGATATCCCAGCTATCAAAGGTATTAACCCAGATACAGACGCTGAAGAAACTCGTCCAGCATCTGACGAAGAGCCATTTGCAGCTCTTGCCTTCAAGATCATGACTGATCCATTCGTAGGTCGTTTGACATTCTTCCGTGTTTACTCAGGTGTGCTTCAATCAGGTTCATACGTATTGAACACTTCTAAAGGTAAACGTGAACGTATCGGACGTATCCTTCAAATGCACGCTAACAGCCGTCAAGAAATCGACACTGTTTACTCAGGTGATATCGCTGCTGCCGTTGGTTTGAAAGATACTACTACTGGTGACTCATTGACAGATGAAAAAGCTAAAATCATCCTTGAGTCAATCAACGTTCCAGAACCAGTTATCCAATTGATGGTTGAGCCAAAATCTAAAGCTGACCAAGATAAGATGGGTATCGCCCTTCAAAAATTGGCTGAAGAAGATCCAACATTCCGCGTTGAAACAAACGTTGAAACTGGTGAAACAGTTATCTCAGGTATGGGTGAGCTTCACCTTGACGTCCTTGTTGACCGTATGCGTCGTGAGTTCAAAGTTGAAGCGAACGTAGGTGCTCCTCAAGTATCTTACCGTGAAACATTCCGCGCTTCTACTCAAGCACGTGGATTCTTCAAACGTCAGTCTGGTGGTAAAGGTCAATTCGGTGATGTATGGATTGAATTTACTCCAAACGAAGAAGGTAAAGGCTTCGAATTTGAAAACGCAATCGTCGGTGGTGTGGTTCCTCGTGAATTTATCCCAGCGGTTGAAAAAGGTTTGGTAGAATCTATGGCTAACGGTGTTCTTGCAGGTTACCCAATGGTTGACGTTAAAGCTAAGCTTTACGATGGTTCATACCATGATGTCGACTCATCTGAAACTGCCTTCAAGATCGCGGCTTCACTTGCCCTTAAAGAAGCTGCTAAATCAGCACAACCAGCTATCCTTGAGCCAATGATGCTTGTAACTATCACTGTTCCAGAAGAAAACCTTGGTGATGTTATGGGTCACGTAACTGCTCGTCGTGGACGTGTGGATGGTATGGAAGCACACGGTAACAGCCAAATCGTTCGTGCTTACGTTCCACTTGCTGAAATGTTCGGTTATGCAACAGTTCTTCGTTCTGCATCTCAAGGACGTGGTACATTCATGATGGTATTTGACCACTACGAAGATGTACCTAAGTCAGTACAAGAAGAAATCATTAAGAAAAACAAAGGTGAAGACTAATTAGTCCTCCCTCTAGAAGGAAGTCACTTAGTGGCTTCCTTTTGTCTTATGTGACTATTAGTCCGTTTCGCTCCGTTAGGTGCGAGACAAAACAACCACCCGCTATGCGGGTGCGCGTCGAAGGTTATACCCAAAAAACTCCGAACGCGATACAATAAAGGTGTTCAAGCCAATTGTAAAGCGAAAGGAGAAAAATATGGCACAAAAGGCTCATAGTTTATCGCACACAAAGTGGCACTGTAAGTATCACATTGTGTTCACCCCTAAGTATAGACGAAAAGTCATCTATAATCAATATCGAAGTAGTTTAGGCGAAATATTTCATCGCTTGTGTAGTTATAAAGGAGTTGAAATTATCGAGGGTCACTTAATGCCAGACCATGTACACATGTTAGTAAGTATTCCACCAAGGATAAGTGTTTCGAGTTTCATGGGTTATTTAAAAGGAAAAAGTGCACTCATGATGTTTGACAAACACGCCAATCTCAAGTACAAGTTTGGAAATCGGCATTTCTGGGAGGAAGGTTATTATGTAAGTACGGTGGGACTCAATGAAGCCACAATTAAGAAATATATTCAAGATTAAAGAAATTATCCAGTGGATGATTTCTTTACGAGTATAAAAATTTGAGAACGAGTAAAGCATGATATAGCACTAGATAAATTGAGTGTAAAAGAATATGAGGATCCATTTAGGGATAGTTGTAAGTAATACTAAAGCCTCTTTAAGAGGCAAGTGACGAGTCAAGAGCAATGAGGCTTGAACAAAGTGAAAGCCAGCATCTTTAGGCGCTGGCTGGTAATTTGGGCTTATAGCCCTGGTACAAACTACCCGTTTGACGGGTGGTCATGATTTAGAAAATACCTCTAAATATGGTAAAATAGTAGGAGAATAATGTGAGGAAAATGAATGTCAAACAGTTTTGAAATTTTGATGAATCAACTGGGGATGCCTGCTGAAATGAGCCAGGATCCTGCTTTATCACAGGCTGATATTGAGCGAGTTGTGGTTCATAAAATTAGTAAGGTATGGGAGTTTCATTTCGTATTTTCTAATATTTTACCGATTGAAATCTTTTTAGAATTAAAGAAAGGTTTGAGTGAGGAATTTTCTAAGACAGGTAATAAAGCTATTTTTGAAATTAAGGCTCTGTCTCAAGAATTTTCAAACCAGCTCTTGCAGTCCTACTATAGGGAGGCTTTCTCTGAAGGGCCATGTGCTAGTCAAGGTTTTAAGTCCCTTTATCAGAATTTGCGAGTTCGTGCGGAGAGGAACCAACTCTTTATTGAAGGCTCCGAGGCGATTGATAAGGAACACTTTAAGAAAAATCACCTTCCTAATTTAGCCAAACAACTTGAAAAATTTGGCTTTCCAACTTTCAACTGTCAAGTAGAGAAGAATGATATGCTGACTCAAGAGCAGGAAGAAGCCTTTCATGCTGAAAATGAGCAGATTGTTCAAGCTGCCAATGATGAAACGCTCCGTGCTATGGAGCAACTAGAACAGATGGCACCTCCTCCAGCGGAAGAGAAACCATCCTTTGATTTTCAGGCCAAAAAGGCTGCGGCTAAACCGAAGCTGGATAAGGCAGAGATTACTCCTATGATCGAAGTGACGACTGAGGAAAATCGTCTGGTCTTTGAAGGGGTTGTTTTTGATGTGGAGCAAAAAGTGACCAGAACAGGGCGTGTTTTGATCAACTTTAAAATGACAGACTACACTTCCAGTTTTTCTATGCAAAAGTGGGTTAAGAATGAGGAAGAGGCTCAGAAATTTGACCTAATCAAGAAAAATTCTTGGCTCCGAGTGCGTGGGAATGTGGAGATGAATAATTTCACACGAGATTTGACTATGAATGTGCAGGATGTGCAGGAAGTTGTTCACTATGAGCGGAAGGATTTGATGCCAGAAGGTGAGCGCCGGGTTGAGTTTCATGCTCATACTAACATGTCGACCATGGATGCTTTGCCAGAGGTCGAAGAAATCGTTGCGACAGCTGCTAAGTGGGGACACAAAGCAGTTGCTATCACCGACCACGGGAATGTTCAATCCTTCCCACACGGCTATAAGGCGGCTAAGAAAGCGGGAATCCAGCTGATCTATGGTATGGAAGCCAATATCGTGGAGGACCGTGTCCCTATCGTCTATAACGAAGTGGAGATGGACTTGTCAGAAGCAACCTATGTGGTCTTTGACGTGGAAACGACAGGACTTTCAGCTATCTATAATGATTTGATTCAGGTTGCGGCTTCTAAGATGTACAAGGGGAATATCATTGCTGAATTTGATGAATTTATCAATCCTGGGCATCCCTTGTCAGCTTTTACTACTGAGTTGACTGGAATTACAGATGATCATGTCAAAAATGCCAAACCACTAGAACAAGTTTTACAAGAATTCCAAGAATTTTGTAAGGATACGGTTCTAGTTGCTCACAATGCGACCTTTGACGTTGGATTTATGAATGCCAACTATGAGCGTCATGGTCTGCCAAAGATTAGTCAGCCAGTTATTGATACGCTGGAGTTTGCTAGAAATCTCTATCCTGAGTATAAACGTCATGGTTTGGGGCCTTTGACCAAGCGTTTTGGTGTGGCCTTAGAACATCACCACATGGCCAATTACGATGCGGAAGCTACTGGTCGTCTGCTCTTTATTTTTATCAAAGAAGTAGCAGAAAAACATGGTGTGACCGATCTAGCTAGACTTAATATTGATTTGATTAGTCCAGATTCTTATAAAAAAGCTCGGATCAAGCATGCGACCATTTATGTCAAGAATCAAGTAGGGCTAAAAAATATCTTTAAACTGGTTTCTTTATCCAATACCAAGTACTTTGAAGGGGTGCCACGGATTCCAAGAACGGTTCTAGATGCCCATCGGGAGGGCTTGATTTTAGGTTCAGCTTGCTCTGAAGGTGAAGTTTTTGATACAGTCGTTTCCCAAGGTGTGGATGCGGCGGTTGAGGTGGCCAAGTATTATGACTTTATCGAGGTCATGCCACCAGCTATCTATGCTCCCTTGATTGCCAAGGAGCAGGTCAAGGATATGGAAGAACTCCAGACCATTATCAAAAGTTTGATAGAAGTGGGAGACCGTCTTGGTAAGCCTGTTCTGGCTACCGGAAATGTTCACTATATCGAACCGGAGGAAGAGATTTACCGTGAAATTATCGTCCGTAGTTTGGGACAGGGGGCTATGATTAACCGAACCATAGGTCACGGCGAACATGCTCAACCTGCTCCTCTTCCAAAAGTTCATTTTAGAACGACTAATGAAATGTTGGATGAATTTGCCTTCTTGGGAGAGGCACTGGCACGCAAATTAGTCATTGAAAATCCAAATGCCTTGGCAGATATCTTTGAACCTGTTGAGGTTGTTAAGGGTGACTTGTATACGCCTTTCATCGACAAGGCTGAAGAAACAGTTGCCGAGCTGACCTATAAGAAAGCTTTTGAGATTTATGGAAATCCGCTGCCAGATATCGTTGATTTGCGGATTGAAAAAGAACTAACCTCTATTCTGGGGAATGGATTTGCTGTGATTTATCTGGCATCGCAGATGCTGGTTCAACGTTCCAATGAACGGGGTTACTTGGTTGGTTCTCGTGGGTCTGTAGGATCTAGTTTCGTTGCGACCATGATTGGGATTACAGAGGTCAATCCTCTCTCTCCTCACTATGTCTGTGGTCAGTGTCAGTACAGTGAGTTTATCACAGATGGTTCTTATGGTTCAGGTTTTGATATGCCCAATAAGGACTGTCCTAAATGTGGTCACAAACTCAGCAAAAACGGACAGGATATTCCTTTCGAGACTTTCCTTGGTTTTGATGGGGATAAGGTACCCGATATTGACTTGAACTTTTCGGGTGAAGATCAGCCTAGTGCCCACTTGGATGTGCGTGATATCTTTGGTGAGGAATATGCCTTCCGTGCAGGAACGGTAGGTGCGGTGAAAGCTAAGATAGCCTATGGCTTTGTCAAGGGTTACGAGAGAGATTATGGGAAATTTTATCGTGCTGCAGAGGTGGAGCGTTTAGCCCAGGGAGCTACTGGGGTTAAACGAACAACTGGACAACACCCAGGGGGAATCGTTGTTATTCCGAACTACATGGATGTCTACGATTTTACGCCTGTCCAGTATCCAGCGGATGATGTGACGGCTGAATGGCAGACCACTCACTTTAACTTCCACGATATCGATGAAAATGTCCTTAAACTAGATGTACTGGGACATGATGATCCGACCATGATTCGGAAACTTCAGGATTTGTCTGGGATTGATCCTAATGAAATCCCTATGGATGACGAAGGTGTGATGGCTCTCTTTTCTGGTACTGATGTACTTGGGGTAACACCTGAGCAAATCGGAACGCCTACGGGTATGTTGGGGATTCCAGAGTTTGGAACCAACTTTGTGCGTGGGATGGTCGATGAAACCCATCCGACGACCTTTGCTGAGTTGCTACAGTTGTCTGGATTGTCCCACGGTACCGACGTTTGGCTGGGCAATGCCCAAGATTTGATTAAACAGGGAATTGCGGACCTATCAACCGTTATCGGTTGTCGGGACGACATCATGGTTTACCTCATGCATGCTGGTCTCGAACCTAAGATGGCCTTTACCATCATGGAACGGGTACGTAAGGGATTGTGGCTCAAGATTTCCGAAGAGGAGCGAAATGGCTATATCGAAGCAATGAAGGCCAATAAGGTGCCAGAGTGGTATATCGAGTCCTGTGGGAAAATTAAGTACATGTTCCCTAAAGCCCACGCGGCAGCCTACGTTATGATGGCCTTGCGTGTGGCCTACTTCAAGGTTCACCATCCTATTTATTACTACTGTGCTTACTTCTCAATCCGTGCTAAGGCTTTTGATATCAAGACCATGGGTGCGGGCTTGGAGGCCATCAAACGCAGAATGGAAGAAATCGCTGAAAAACGGAAGAACAATGAGGCCTCTAATGTGGAAATTGACCTCTATACAACTCTTGAAATCGTCAATGAAATGTGGGAACGTGGTTTCAAGTTTGGCAAATTAGACCTCTACCGTAGTCAGGCGACAGAGTTCCTCATCGATGGGGATACCCTCATTCCGCCATTTGTTGCTATGGATGGTCTGGGAGAGAACGTTGCCAAGCAGTTGGTACGAGCACGTGAAGAAGGAGAATTTCTTTCTAAAACAGAATTGCGTAAGCGTGGAGGGCTTTCATCAACCTTGGTTGAAAAGATGGACGAAATGGGCATCCTCGGCAATATGCCAGAGGATAACCAGTTGAGTTTGTTTGATGAATTGTTTTAAAAAATTGCTTATTTTGATCAAGTGGACAAAATATGTCCACTTGATTTGTTATAATTCTCTTAAAAATAATAGAAAAGAGAGTATAATATGGTGAATCAAGAAATTTTAAATTCTAATGTGTCAATTGAAGAGGAAATTTATAATTTTGAAAAAGGCTTGAAAGATGATGGGAATGATTGGACCGGATTCCCACAAATAGACTTAAAAGAAGATTCTCAATGTATTTACATTTGCGGTATTTCAGAGACTGATAGATGGCATTTGTTTTATTATACGTTAACTAAAATAAAACCTGCTACTCCAATAGCATCACTTGCATATTATCGAGTGAGAGATAATTTGATTTCTTCTAAAGATAGTCAATGGATAAAACTGCAAATGGAGTATACAGAGTATGATTGGCTTTTTCTGAATGGAGTTCAATTTTTGGGAGAGGCTGATCAAAGGGTACAGGAATACTGGATGCAGCGATTCAAAGAGAGTAAGAAAAGAAACAAACTCTTCATTGTATATTCAGACTGCTTACCCGAAGACTTAAAAAATATGCCTGAATCCGTAGTTGAGTTCTTCGAATCTGGCATAGTGGTACAGTTGAAATCATCTAAGGGCTAGTTTATTTTGCTTTAATCGTTTTGAATATAAAGTGCTAGTTAGACTATAGAAGTGATAATAATGTACTGGAAATAGTATTGTTTGAATAATATGTAGAAGGACTGGAAATGAATGATCAAGAGAGACTGCTAACGATTTTTTTACGTTTACAGTTTGGGACTCCGTTAGGAAAAAAGCAACTGGCTCAGGAATTTGAGGTTAGTGAAAAGACGATACAGAGAGATTTTTCGCTACTCCGTGATATTTTATCTAGTCACACCAGTTATAGTGGAGATTTGCTTTATAACCGTAAAACGAATAAGTATTGTTTAGCAAGTAAGTCAGTTTTTAATAAAAAGGATATTCTCGTTATTTCAAAGATTTTATTGGAAAATCGAGCACTGAATAGACCAGAAATTGCTAGTTTACTACATAATTTACTGGTCTTAGTTCCCCGTGATGATCGGAAAGAAATCGAGCAGATTATTGGAAGTGAAAAGCTGAACTATGCTCCCTTAACGGATCAACAAAATAGAATAGAGAAAATTTGGAATTTATCAGAAGCTATTTTGCATGAACAGGTTCTAGATATTATCTATCAAAAACCTTATTCTGAATCTTCTAAGAGGCAGACTGTTTTGCCAGTCTCTCTTTATTATGATAGTCATTATTTCTATCTAGTTGTCTACCAGTTGAAACATGCTACTTATATTACTTTAAGAGTAGACCGTATCGAGTCATGGTCTCTTAGTGATATAGAGAAACCCTCTATTTCTTATCGAGATAAATTTAGAGATGGCGACATTCGTAACGAGAGAGTAGATGCTTTTATCGGGAAGAAAATCAGTATTGAAATCGAGTATTTGTACGATCCGACGATTGTGATGGATCAATTTCCAAATGCAAAAACAGTTGGGAAAAATGGCGACTGGACTCATTTTAAGTTTGAGAGTCAGCATACACCGGGGCTTAAACGCTGGTTGTTGGGGCAAGGGGAAGCAGTTACTGTTTTGTCTCCTCGGATTTTAGTGGAGGATATGAAGCAAACAGTTCAAGAAATGCTAGATAAATATAATAGATGAGGATAAAATGACTATTCAATTTACTTCTAAAAAGGTTGGAGAACTATTGAAAGAAGGGAATTTGCGGATTCCTTCTTATCAAAGACCTTATAAATGGAACAGAAAACATATCCGTAATCTTTTTTATGATTTACGAGATGCTATGGGGAAAAAGGAATATCAGATTGGTTCCGTTATCTTACATGAAAATGATGGATATGATATTGTCGATGGACAGCAACGGCTAATTTCAATTTCCTTGTTTCTTCATTTATTAGATAGATTAGAGAATTATAAGGGTGCTAAGCAACTGCTGAGTGCTGCTGTATTTGGAGAGCTATCTTGCTATCATGCGAGTGAAAATTATAATGAGTGGGAAAATTTGACTCAATTGGTTGGCGAAAATCAGGCAAAAGATATTTGCAATTTTTTATTGGAAAATTGTTCTGTCTCCGTGATTACTATGCCAAAGAAACGATTATCTGAAGCCTTTCAGTTATTTGATTCTCAGAATAATCGTGGAAAATCTTTAGAACCTCATGATTTGCTCAAAGCCTATCATCTTCGCAAGCAAGATTCCGAAGATGAAAGAATTGTGGAAAAGTGGGAGCAATTTGTAGAAGATAAAGATTTAAGTCTCAAAGAGTTATTTGATAAACATCTTTTTCGTATGAGACGTTGGTCGCGAGGAGAGACAGGATTGACAAACAAGCGTTATGGATCTTATCTCCGTTTTACAGAGGATTTTATTGACGATTTTAAAGGCGTTGATTTGAATCAGAACTTTCCATATCTAGAATTGTATCGTCATATTGAAAAATTCCCTCTTTCAATTACTATGCCAATCATTGATGGAAGTACATTTTTTGAATATATTGAATCTGCTCATAAAACTATTAAAGATCATAAAGATTTTTTAAATGCAAAGTTAGGATTTTCTGATGAGCCTGAAGGGGAAGAAAAAAATCTTGCTTACCCAAAAGGTATGTTAAACATTTACAATAGCTCAAAAGGACGCTACCTCAAGTGTCACAATATATTCTTAAATATTTGCTCGCTTTTTGCAGAGAGATTTGGAAAAGATGAGCTATCAAAGGATATAGTAGAGACCTTGTTTATTTGGTCTTATTACCCTCGAGTTAAGTCTAAAGCAATATATGATGCAACTTTTGGAAACTATGCTGCTGGTGGAAGGTTTAGACAAAAAGAGGTTCAAAAACTATTTCAACTTTTAGCTCATGCTGTCACTCCGAATGATTTCATGATCAAGATAGATAGAGAGCTATTTGAAAATTATACTGTGGACAAGATTATAGAAGAGGAAAAAGGTAAATGGTAGAAACACATATAAGCTTATCAGTTAATCGTTTGTTAAATGAAGATATCTATGCTATTCCTCTTTATCAGAGAAATTTTGCCTGGACTTATGATGAGATTGAGCAGTTATTGAATGACGTAGCAGATGCTTTTCAAGAAAATAGAGACAATTACTACTATATTGGAACATTAGTCGTTAATAAAGAGAATGACATTTTCAAAATTATAGATGGGCAACAGCGAACAACAGCCCTTAATTTGATTGCCTTAGCTTTGAAGCATGAGTTTTGTTTTGATAGATTGAAATCTGTCAATCTTACTTTCCCAGCTAGGAAGAAGTCAAATGAGAACATTCAAAAGCTATTTACCAAGCAAAAAATTTCTGAGGACGATGAAAATGAGCTGACTAGAGGTTATAGACATGCTTATGACGCATTGAAAAAAATGCTAGAGGAGCGGCAATTTGAATCTGAATCTTTCTTTAATTATCTATTTGATAATGTCATTATTTTTCGTAGTATTCTTCCCAATGATTTAGATTTGAATTTATATTTCGAACGTTTCAACTCTCGAGGAGAACAACTAGAGGCTCATGAGATTCTTAAGGCACAAATGATGTCTAAATTTGGTGAAGATCAAGAAATGGCGCAAAAGTTTGCAAGAATCTGGGATGCCTGCGCAGAGTTTGATAAGCCGGTAATCAATGCATTTACAAAAAAAGCAAAGAACAAGCATCATGATGCAGAGAGAGAAAAAATATTTCCTTTGAATTGGATTAAAAGAAATAATTATCAGAATAGCTTTCTTTTAAATATCGATAAGTCCTTAAGTCAAATAGAAGTTCAATCAACTAATAAGAAATCTTTATTCTCTAGTATAGAAAATAAAGAATCTACAATAGTTAAAGTAATATCAGATACGAATGAAGTGGAAAAATACAGAACGATTATAAACTTTGAAACATTTTTATATTTCGTCTATTATATAACATTTGGAAATGTATCCCCTTCTGATATACAGCTAGATGACAAGAAATTATTAGAAACATTTGAAAATGTAATTAATGTTAATACAAACTTAGAGGATGTTACATTATTTATTAGGAATTTATTGAAATTAAAATTTATATTTGATAATTTGATCGTACGAATGTCTCAAGAGACTAATAATAGAAGACAAGAAAATGATTGGTTTCTGCAGAAAGTTTATCGGAATGATTATAATAACAAAACAGGAGGAGATTTATTTGTTCAATATTATTTTGATAAAAATTCTTTTGAAAAGTTTAATGATGATATTTTAATGCTCCAATCCATGTTTGCTGTGACCTTTACTGCCAATCGTGACAGTCGTTGGTTATATGAGATCTTGCAATTCTTGTTTAACCATATTGAAGAGTTAAATCAAGCAGAATTTGCTGGCTTGTTTAAGGATTTTCTTGAGAAAATGGCAGTGAGATATGCTAAAGAAAGTTTGTTTGACAAGGATAGAAATATCAAAAGATATGGTGCCATTCGTGTTTATGATTTCAATTTTATAGATTATGTTTTATGGAAAAATTGTTCGGATTTAAAAGGAAAGTATTCGAGCGTTGAATTTGAAGATTTTAAGTTTACATATCGTCGTTCCATAGAGCACTGGTTTCCACAACATCCAAATAGTGATGAAATAGTTGAAAAGATTGATGATAAATTTTTGCACTCCTTCGGGAATCTTTGTATCATTACAGATAGTCAGAATTCGAAGTTTGGAAATTTAGTTCCAAGTGCAAAATATAATCAATGGCAAGATATATTTTATCGTCAAAGTTTAAAATTACAGATAATGGCAGAGATAACTTCTAAAAAAGATTCTGGTTGGGGTCCGGAACAAATAACAGAACTGGAAAAAGAGATCTTGACTAGGGTAAATGATTTTATAGAAAGCAAGTCATCAGAGCAACGATAATCATCTATCCAAAGAGGCTAATGTATATCCAATAGATTTACATTAGCCTTCTTTTTTGTTAAAATAGTCTATAGAAAGAGGGTGAGAGTATGTCAAAGACGAGCATGAGTATCCGTTTGGATAGTGAGGTTAAGGAGCAGGCCCAACAGGTGTTTAATAACCTGGGAATGGATATGACAACAGCTATCAATATTTTCCTTCGTCAAGCTATTCAATATCAGGGTTTACCTTTCGATGTTAGACTAGACGAGAGTCGGAACTTGCTTGAGGTATTAACGGATTTAGACCAAAATCGTAATATGAGCCAATCCTTTGAATCAATCTCTGACTTGATGGAGGATTTGCGTGCTTAAGATTCGTTATCATAAACAGTTTAAAAAAGATTTTAAGTTGGCTATGAAGCGTGGTTTGAAGGTAGAATTATTAGAAGAAGTTTTAAATTTTCTTGTTCAAGAAAAAGAACTTCCTGCTAGATATCGTGATCATCAATTGACGGCATCCAAGCATTTTCAAGGAGTTCGTGAATGCCATATCCAGCCAGATTGGCTTTTGGTTTATAAAGTAGACAAGGAAGAATTGATTTTAAATTTGCTGAGGACAGGCAGTCATAGTGATTTGTTTTAATAAATTTTAAGGTGGTTCTCATGAAACTAAGAATTTTTGCGGAAGATAAGCCGGCTGAGAAGGTATTTGAATATCAATTAGAACTTGCTGACCAGACAATCCTTCTATCAACAGCACTCTTGTCAGGTGCTATTGCTTTAGCAGGATTATTCTCTGCTTTGAAAGAAAAATAAAAATAGAAAAGAGAAAACAACATGGTTTTACCAAATTTTAAAGAAAATCTAGAAAAATATGCGAAATTATTGGTTGCGAACGGAATTAATGTGCAACCTGGTCACACTTTGGCTCTCTCTATCGATGTGGAGCAACGTGAGTTGGCTCACTTAATTGTCAAAGAAGCTTATGCCTTGGGTGCGCATGAGGTCATCGTTCAGTGGACAGATGATGTCATTAACCGTGAGAAATTCCTCCATGCGCCGATGGAGCGTCTGGACAATGTACCAGAATACAAGATTGCTGAGATGAATTATCTTTTGGAGAACAAGGCTAGCCGTCTCGGAGTTCGTTCATCTGATCCAGGTGCCTTGAACGGAGTGGACGCTGACAAGCTTTCATCTTCTGCTAAAGCTATGGGACTTGCTATGAAGCCAATGCGCATCGCAACGCAATCCAACAAGGTTAGCTGGACTGTAGCAGCCGCTGCTGGACTTGAGTGGGCTAAGAAAGTCTTTCCAAATGCTGCGAGCGACGAAGAAGCAGTCGATCTCCTTTGGGACCAAATTTTCAAAACTTGCCGTGTCTACGAAGCAGATCCTGTTAAGGCCTGGGAAGAGCATGCAGCTATTCTCAAGAGCAAGGCCGATATGCTTAATAAAGAGCAATTTTCAGCTCTTCACTACACAGCGCCAGGAACAGATTTGACACTTGGTTTGCCAAAGAACCACGTTTGGGAATCAGCTGGTGCTATCAATGCGCAGGGCGAAGGATTCTTGCCAAATATGCCGACAGAGGAAGTCTTCACAGCACCTGACTTCCGTCGTGCAGATGGTTATGTAACTTCTACAAAACCGCTTAGCTATAACGGAAATATTATTGAAGGTATTAAGGTGACTTTTAAGGATGGACAAATCGTTGACATCACTGCTGAGAAGGGTGACCAGGTTATGAAAGACCTTGTCTTTGAAAATGCGGGTGCGCGTGCCTTGGGTGAATGTGCCTTGGTACCAGATCCAAGCCCAATTTCTCAGTCAGGCATTACCTTCTTTAACACCCTTTTCGATGAAAATGCATCAAATCACTTAGCTATCGGTGCAGCCTATGCGACTAGCGTCGTTGGTGGAGCAGAGATGAGTGAAGAGGAGCTTGAGGCTGCGGGGCTTAACCGTTCAGATGTTCACGTGGACTTTATGATTGGATCTAGTCAAATGGATATCGATGGTATCCGTGAGGATGGGACACGTGTACCACTCTTCCGTAACGGAGATTGGGCAAATTAAGGAGATAATATGTTAGGAAGTATGTTCGTTGGTCTCCTAGTGGGATTTTTAGCAGGTACTCTGACCAATCGTGGAGAGCGAATGGGATGTTTTGGAAAAATGTTTCTAGGCTGGATTGGTGCCTTTATAGGGCATTTGCTTTTTGGGACTTGGGGACCGATAATAGCAGGAACTGCCATTATTCCGGCAGTACTAGGTTCCATGATTGTCTTAGCGATTTTCTGGAGACGAGGAAGTTAGTTTCTTATAAAGAAAAAAGAGGGAGGCATTTGCTAGCCCTCCTTTTGAGTGTGATATAATAGTTCTATGAGATTAGATAAATTTTTAGTTGCCTGCGCTGTAGGGAGTCGGACAGAAGTTAAAAACTTTCTTAAGGCTGGGCGCGTGACGGTAAATGGTAAAAAAGAGAAATCAGCTAAATTGCAGATTGATGAAAAAATAGATGAGATTCGCTTTGACGGGCAAGTGTTGGAGTATGAAGAGTTTGTCTATTACATGATGAACAAGCCTCAAGGTATTATTTCAGCGACTGAGGATCCCAAGCACAGAACCGTTCTGGACTTGTTGGATGACTTGGCTCGGAGCAAGGAAGTTTTCCCAGTAGGGCGCTTGGATATTGATACGCATGGTCTTTTGCTCTTGACTAATGATGGTCAGCTTGCCCATGCTCTTCTTTCACCCAAGCGTCATGTGGACAAGACGTATCTGGCTCAGGTCAAGGGAATTATGACCCAAGAAGATGTGGAGACATTTGCCAAGGGAATTCCTCTTAAAGACTTTACTTGTCAGCCTGCTAGACTGGAGCTTGTATCCATAGAGACAGAAAAGAATCAAAGTCAAATCCGTGTGACCATTGCAGAAGGGAAGTTCCATCAGGTCAAGCGTATGGTGGCCTACTGTGGCAAGGAAGTAGTAGACTTGCAACGTTTGACTATGGGAACTTTAGTTTTAGATGAGAACTTGCAACGAGGAGAATGGCGTCGCTTGACCAAGGAAGAATTAGAGGTTCTCCTTGCTAGTATCGCTTAATTTAGTTTATATTAGAAAAAGGTGAGGGAGAATGTCCTTGCCTTTTATGTTTTTCAGTTGCTTCCTTTGTGAAAAGAGTTATAATAGACTGTAGAATAAAAGGAGGAATCTATGAACGCGATTCAAGAATCATTTACTGATAAACTATTTGCCAACTATGAAGCAAATGTCAAATACCAAGCGATTGAAAATGCTGCCAGCCACAACGGAATTTTTGCAGCCCTAGAACGTCGCCAAAGCCATGTAGACAACACCCCTGTTTTCTCATTGGATTTGACCAAGGACAAGGTAACCAACCAGAAAGCATCTGGTCGTTGCTGGATGTTTGCAGCCCTTAACACCTTCCGTCACAAACTCATCTCTCAATACAAATTGGAGAACTTTGAGTTGTCACAGGCCCATACTTTCTTCTGGGACAAGTATGAGAAATCAAACTGGTTCTTGGAGCAAGTCATTGCGACTACAGACCAAGACTTGACGAGCCGTAAGGTTAAATTCCTACTTCAAACACCACAACAAGATGGCGGTCAGTGGGATATGGTCGTTGCCCTCTTTGAGAAATACGGTGTCGTTCCTAAGTCAGTTTATCCTGAGTCTGTTTCATCTAGCAGCAGTCGTGAGCTTAATGCAATCCTTAATAAATTGCTTCGTCAAGATGCTCAAATCTTGCGTGACTTGCTTGCTTCTGGCGCAGACCAAGCGACTGTTCAAGCTAAGAAAGAAGACCTCTTGCAAGAAATTTTTAATTTCCTTGCTATGTCATTGGGACTTCCTCCACGTAAATTTGACTTTGCTTATCGCGATAAGGATAACAACTACCAAAGTGAAAAGAGCATTACTCCACAAGAATTTTACAAGAAATATGTCAATCTTCCTCTAGAAGACTACGTTTCTGTTATCAATGCTCCAACTGCTGATAAACCTTATGGCCAATCTTATACAGTTGAGATGTTGGGGAATGTGGTTGGTAGCCGTGAGGTTCGTTACATCAACGTGCCGATGGAGCGCTTGAAAGAATTGGCAATTGCCCAAATGCAAACAGGTGAGACTGTTTGGTTTGGTTCAGATGTCGGTCAGCTCAGCAACCGTAAAGCTGGAATTCTTGCGACAGATGTTTATGACTTTGAATCAAGCATGGACATTAAACTCACTCAAGACAAGGCTGGACGTTTGGACTACAGCGAGAGCTTGATGACCCACGCTATGGTCTTGACAGGTGTGGACTTGGACGAAAATGGGAAATCAACTAAGTGGAAGGTTGAAAACTCATGGGGAGACAAGGTTGGTACAGATGGTTACTTTGTTGCCTCAGACGCTTGGATGGACGAATACACTTACCAAATCGTTGTACGTAAGGAATTGCTGACAGCAGAAGAACAAGCTGCCTATGAAGCAGAACCAATCGTACTTGCACCTTGGGATCCAATGGGAGCCTTGGCAGAATAAAAGTATAGGAAAAAGGAATCAGGCTTAGAACCTGGTTCCTTTTAAGTTGTTTGATTACATGATGTGCAGAACATGTGCCACAATACCCACTGCGAAGAGGGCAAGGATGATAGTGATTGGAGATACTTTTTTCTTAAGCAAGTACATGCAAAGGAAAGTAAGGAGTAGTCCTGATAGTCCAGGGATCAACATATCCAAGTTTTGTTGGAAAGTAGTAACTTTTTCAGGAGTTTGAGACAATCCTTGTCCTACTTGTGCGAATGCTTCTTGGATACCTTTAGATCCTTCTGGCAATTTATCCCAATGGATATAAGCCTTTTCATCTAGTTGAACTTTGGCAACATCGAAAGCAAATTTAATATTTACCCAACGTTGAACAAGGACAGCAAGAATGAACATACCAAGGATAGAGGCCCCTTTAGTGATGTCTTGAAGGATACCGCCAGACATATCTTTAGTGATTTCTGATCCAGCCTTGTATCCAATCTCTTGTGTATACCATAAGAATGACATACGAATCAAGTTCCAAAGAACGAAGAAGAGGATTGGACCTAAGATATTACCAGTAAGGGCAAGTGAAGCACCGAGTGATCCAAGGATTGGGCGTACTGTAAACCAGAATACTGGGTCACCGATACCAGCAAGAGGTCCCATCATACCGATTTTAACCCCTTGGATAGCAGCATCATCGATTTCAACACCGTTAGCACGTTCTTCTTCAAGTGCAAGAGTAACCCCCATGATTGGAGCGGCTACGTATGGGTGAGTGTTGAAGAACTCAAGATGGCGTTCAAGAGCAGCGATTTGATCTTCTTTTTTAGTGTAGAGTTTTTTAAGAGCTGGAATTAATGAGTAAGCCCAACCCAAGTTTTGCATACGTTCATAGTTCCAAGAACCTTGTAAGAAAGTTGAACGCCACCAAACTTTTTTACGATCTGATTTAGTTAATTGAAGTTTTTCAGTCATGATGTTTTCAGTCCTTTCTTATCTTAGTAGTCTTCTAGGATATCGCCGATTGGGTCGTTAGAAGTTGCGGCTCCACCGCCACCGTTTCCACCAGTTTTAGAAAGGTGAAGGTAGATAAGAGCGATAGCAACACCGATAGCACCAAATCCGATTAGAGTAATATCTGACACGGCAGCAAGCACGAAACCGATAGCGAAGAATGGCCATACTTCACGAGTTGCCATCATGTTGATAACCATAGCGTAACCAACGGCAACAACCATACCACCACCGATAGCCATACCATCTTTGAGCCAATCAGGCATAGCATTTAGAATGCTTTGTACTGTTTCAGTTGGTACCATTAGAAGGAGTGCTGCAGGGACTGCAATACGAAGACCTTGAAGAAGAAGTGCGACAAAGTGAGCACGTTCAACTGCTTTGAAGTCACCTTTTTTAGCAGAAGCATCAGCAGTGTGAACCAATCCGACAGAGAGTGTACGGACAATCATAGTCAAGAATAGACCAGCAACTGCAAGAGGGATAGCAACCGCTTGGGCAACACCGATACCTGTCTTAGTAAAGTCGCCACCAAGAACCATGATAATGGCAGCAGCAACAGAAGCAAGAGCAGCGTCAGGAGCTACGGCAGCTCCGATGTTAGCCCAACCAAGGGCGATCATTTGAAGAGAACCACCAAGGATAATCCCTGCTTCAAGGTTACCAGTAACAAGACCGATGAGGGTACAAGCTACGATTGGTTGATGGAATTGGAACTGGTCGAGGATACCTTCAAGACCTGCTAGGAAGGCTACAACGACTACTAAAACCATAGAAATAATAGACATCTTTAAAATCCTTTCATAAAATCGATTATTGCACGTTTGCTTTGTTGATCAAGTCAAACAAATCTTTTTTGGTGTCGTTTGGTACTTTACGTACATCAAATTCAACACCAAGGTCACGCATTTTTTCAAATGTAGCAACGTCTTCTTTATCCATAGACAAAACGTTGTTAACCATTGTTTTACCAGTTGAGTGAGCCATTGATCCAACATTAAGAGTTTTGATTGGCACGCCACCTTCGATAGCACGAAGGGCATCTTGAGGTGTTTCAAACAAGATAAGGGCATGTGTTCCTCCGAAGCGAGGATCTTTTGCAACGTCGATTAGTTTTTGGATAGGAACAACGTTTGCTTTCACTTTACCTGGAGCTGCTTGTTTAATCAATTCTTTACGTAATTCGTCTTTAGCTACGTTATCTGAAGCAACGATGATACGGTCTGCTTTTGAATCTGGAGTCCAAGCAGTTGCAACCTGACCATGAAGTAAACGAGTGTCTAGACGGGCAAGGTTGATTTTGAGTTTACCGTCTCCGATGACAGTTCCTTCTGGAATAGCAGCTTGGGCAACTGGAGCAGCTGCAGCGCTTGCTACTTCCTCAACTGGGTTTAGCTCTTCTGGAAGAGCCTTGATTCCATCTTTGGCTTCTTTAATGATATTCGCAGCGACTTTTTCTACACCTGCAGCAGCGTCCATGAGGCGCTCTGTGTAGGCTTGAATTAACATCGGTAAGTTCAGTCCTGTGATGATGGCAAACTTACGCCCAGGATTTTCTCCCATCACGCGGCTAGCTTGGTTGAATGGAGATCCACTCCAAAGGTCAGCCAAAACTAGAACCTCATCTTCTGCGTCAAATGCAGCAACAGCGTTATTAAACTTAGCGTATAGATCATCAGGACCTTCATTTGGCATAAAGGTTACAACTTGAACCTTTTCTTGTTCACCAAAGATCATAGATCCTGACTGATGAATACCCGCAGCAAATTCGCCGTGGCTCGCAATAATGATTCCGATACTCATTATTGTCATTCCTCCTTTTTTGTTTTAGTTTTCGTTTAAGAAAACTTTAAGACTCTTTAAGTATAAATCGTTTTCATATAAAAAGCAACTATTTATCATAAAAAATTAAAAAGGCTTTCTTTACAAATGTTGATATATTAAACTTTCGAGAGGCGAACTTGAATCCATATTTAAAAATTTAATATAAAAAAGTTGGAAGCGCATTCCAACTTTTTAAAATAGGTTTCTATTAAATTAGTGGGTAAAATCAAGTACCATACGTCCTTGGATTTGACCTTTTTCCATTTCGTCGAAAATGGCTACAGCATCTTCTACTGGACGTTTTTGAACAACTGGAACTACTAAACCTTCTGCACCGAATTGGAAGGCTTCTTCCAAGTCTTTACGAGTTCCTACAAGAGAACCGATGACTTGGATTCCATCTAGAACTGTTTTTACGATACTTAGTTCCATCATTTCAGAAGGAAGACCAACAGCGACGACGCGACCACCGGCACGAACTGAGTCAACAGCCTGGTTGAAGGCAACTTTAGATACAGCAGTTACGACAGCTGAATGAGCTCCTCCATCAGTTTTTTCCTTGATGAGTCCAGGAACATCTTCAACTTCGAGGCCGTTAATAACAATGTCCGCACCAACTTCTTTTGCAAGGGCGAGTTTGTCATTGTTGATATCAACTGCGATGACATGAGCATTGAATACTTTTTTAGCGTATTGAACAGCTAGGTTACCAAGTCCACCAGCACCGTAAAGAACAACCCATTGGCCTGGTTCAACTTTTGCTTCTTTTATAGCTTTATAGGTTGTTACACCAGCACATGTGATAGAAGATGCTTGGGCTGGATCAAGTCCGTCAGGAACTTTGACAGCATAGTCTGCAGTTACGATACATTGTTCAGCCATACCACCATCTACTGAGTAGCCAGCATTTTTTACTGTACGGCAAAGAGTTTCACGGCCAGTTGTACAGTATTCGCAAGTGCCGCATCCTTCAAAGAACCAAGCAACGCTGACGCGGTCACCGACTTTAAGGCTTTTCACATCTGGAGCAATTTCTTTAACGATACCAACACCTTCATGTCCTAGGACACGTCCTGGTACCTGACCGAAGTCGCCATGGGCAACGTGAAGGTCAGTGTGGCAAACGCCACAGTATTCAATTTCTACAAGTGCTTCCCCAGTTTCAAGTGGACGGAGTACTTTTTCTTCAATAGCAACACCAGTGCTTTCTGGATTTACAACAACAGCTTTCATAGCTATCCTCCTTGATATTAACTGAGAGCAGGAGAGACAGGACTGGATTGATTTTGTGTCAACAGAGTCGAGTGTGACGAGCTCTCTTGTATTTATATGTGAAGTATATCACAAAAGAAAGCCTTTTCCAAGGTTTTGGAGGCAAAAAGTAGAACAATCGATTAACTGGTTGATGAGACTGTGAAAAGAGCACAAAGACCAGCTCGCGAGCTGGTCATACTCTTCGAAAATCTCTTCAAACCACGTCAGCTTCGCCTTGCCGTACTCAAGTACTGCCTACGGCTAGCTTCCTAGTTTGCTCTTTGATTTTCATTGAGTATCAGTATGGACTATAAGAATAAGTCTTGCAGGGTTTTGGCAACCCCATCTTGGTCATTGGTCAGGGCAATTTGCTCATCTGCATAGGGGAGTAGGTCTGGATTGGCATTTTTCATGGCATAGCCCTTCCCAGCAAAAGCGAGCATTTCGGTATCATTGTGCTCATCTCCAAAAGCAATCAAATCTTTTTTGTCACGGTTCATTACCTTGAGCAAGTAGTCCAAAGCAAAGGCTTTGTTGACACCTTTTGGGGTACACTCAAGGATATTGAGCGGACCACCCCAAGTATTAATAGAAAGTTGATGCTGGTAGAAGGCATTCATTTCTTTTGCCAAGGCATACTTGTCACTAGCTCTGGTCTGCAACAGAATACAGTTAGGATCCTTGGTTACCAACTCAGGCTGGAATTGATCTTCAGGCTGGAAAGCTTCTACACCAAATAGTTTGGGATTGGCAATTTCTTCATTAGGATTTGTAATGTAGAATTTTTTACGGTATTCTCCAGCGATAAAATCTGCTTGAATGTCCTCTGAACGTCGAACCATGTCTAGCAGATATTTTTTGTCTACAGTCAAACACTTTTCAAAATCCCAAACTTGGTCTGGTAAATGAGTAAGGGAGCCGTTGAAATTAATCATAGGAGTGTTTAAGCCTAGTTCATGGTAAAAATCTTTTGACATACGGTAAGGGCGACCTGTCGTAATAATAACCTGATGGCCTTTTTCAGCAACTTTTTTGATAGTTTCTTTGGTAAAGTCAGAAATTTGACTGTCTGAGTTGAGCAGGGTTCCATCCAGGTCAACTGCAATAATTTTTTTCGTCATAGGGACCTTTCTAGTGTCTTTTCAGATAAGATGTCTACTATTATAACAGAAAGCAGGCAGAAAAGCAGATTCGAAACCAAAAAAGAAATTTCATCAAATTCTTAAATAAATCAAACAAAGATATTGAAAAAGTGAATGATAAATGATATAATTCTATTATTGTTCGTAAAAATTAAAAGGAGATTGATAATGGACAAATTATTTAAACTAAAAGAGAACGGTACAGACGTTCGTACAGAGGTTCTCGCTGGTTTAACAACTTTCTTTGCAATGAGCTATATTCTCTTTGTAAACCCACAAATTCTTTCGCAAACAGGAATGCCTGCTCAGGGTGTATTCCTCGCAACGATTATCGGTGCAGTTGCTGGTACCCTGATGATGGCCTTCTACGCTAACTTGCCATATGCTCAAGCGCCAGGTATGGGACTCAATGCCTTCTTTACCTTTACAGTTGTATTTGGGCTCGGGTATTCTTGGCAAGAAGCCTTGGCTATGGTCTTCATCTGTGGAATTATCTCATTGATTATTACCTTGACAAATGTTCGTAAAATGATCATTGAATCGATTCCCAATGCTCTTCGCTCAGCAATTTCAGCTGGTATCGGTGTCTTTCTTGCCTACGTGGGAATTAAGAATGCTGGACTTTTGAAATTCTCTATCGATCCAGGAAATTACACGGTTGCAGGAGAAGGGGCTGATAAGGCTCAAGCAGCGATTACAGCAAATGCTTCAGCAGTTCCAGGCTTGGTCAGCTTTAATAATCCAGCTGTTTTGGTGGCTCTTGCAGGACTTGCTATTACAATCTTCTTTGTCATTAAAGGGATTAAAGGAGGAATTATCCTCTCTATCTTGACAACAACTGTTCTTGCTATCGCAGTTGGTTTGGTAGATTTGTCTAGTATCGATTTTGCTAATAACCATGTTGGTGCAGCCTTTGAAGACTTGAAGACAGTCTTTGGTGCAGCTCTTGGTTCAGAAGGTTTGGGAGCTTTGATCTCAGATACAGCTCGCTTGCCTGAAACTCTGATGGCCATTCTTGCCTTCTCATTGACAGATATTTTTGACACGATTGGTACCTTGATTGGTACAGGTGAAAAAGTTGGTATCGTAGCGACAAATGGTGAAAATCACCAATCAGCTAAGTTGGACAAGGCTCTTTACTCTGACTTGATTGGTACTTCAATTGGTGCCATCGCTGGTACTTCGAACGTAACGACTTATGTTGAGTCTGCTGCTGGTATCGGTGCAGGTGGACGTACTGGTTTGACAGCCTTGGTCGTGGCAATCTGTTTTGCAATCTCAAGCTTCTTTAGTCCACTTCTAGCGATTGTACCAACAGCCGCTACAGCTCCAATCTTGATTATCGTTGGGATTATGATGCTGGCTAGCTTGAAAAATATCCATTGGGACGATATGTCTGAAGCGGTTCCTGCTTTCTTCACATCTATCTTTATGGGATTCAGCTACTCTATCACCCAAGGGATTGCAGTTGGTTTCTTGACTTACACTTTGACTAAGCTTGTCAAAGGTCAAGCTAAAGATGTTCATGTCATGATTTGGATTTTGGATGCCTTGTTTATCCTTAACTACATCAGCATGGCCTTATAATAGGATAACCCAGGGGGATTTCCCCCTTTTTTTAATACAAAGTCTAGGAGATGAATGATGGAAGAGAAAAGTATGTGGAAAGAATTATTGAATCGTGCAGGCTGGCTGTTAATCTTTTTGCTGGCGACAATCTTATATCAGATTCCTATAGGGGTTACTGCTATTTTAACCTTAAGAGAAGTACCGCTATTACAGTCAGGACTGATAGTTGCTGGTATTTCGATTGTGGTTCTGGTGCTATTTATTATTGGAGCTCGTAAAACGCAATTAGCAAGTTTCAATTTTTCATTTTTTAGAGCTAAGGATTTGGCACGATTGGGCTTGAGTTATTTAGTCATTATCTGTTCAAATATACTTGGTTCTATCTTGTTACAACTGTCAAATGAGACGACAACAAGTAACCAGTCTCAGATTAACGATATGGTTCAGAATAGTTCTCTGATTTCCAGTTTCTTCTTATTGACCTTGCTTGCTCCGATTTGTGAGGAAATCTTGTGTCGGGGAATTGTTCCTAAAAAGATTTTCCGAGGCAAGGAGAACTTGGGATTTGTAGTCGGTACGATTGTGTTTGCTTTATTGCATCAACCAAGTAATTTACCTTCTTTATTGATTTATGGAGGTATGTCGATCGTTCTGTCTTGGACGGCTTACAAGACCCAACGTTTGGAAATGTCTATCTTACTTCACATGATTGTGAATGGGGTTGTTTTCTGTTTGTTGACTCTCGTGGTAATTTTGAGTCGGACATTAGGGATTTCTGTTTAATATTTTTGACAATTGCTTACTTGTTTCTACTGGGAAAAAGATGAATGCAATCGTGTCCATCTTTTTCTTTTTATGGTAAAATAGAGAAATAATATGGTGAAAAGCCTTGAGGGAGTGACCGATATGTCAACTAAAGTAAATCATGCAAAGACAGCTATTTGCGGAATTATCAATGTAACCCCAGATTCCTTTTCGGACGGTGGTCAATTTTTTGCTCTTGAGCAGGCACTCCAGCAGGCTCGTAAATTGATAGCAGAAGGAGCCAGCATGCTAGATATCGGTGGAGAATCAACTCGCCCGGGCAGTAGCTATGTTTATGTTGAGATAGAAGAGGAAATCCAGCGTGTTGTTCCAGTGATTAAAGCAATTCGTAAGGAAAGTGATGTCCTTATTTCTATCGATACTTGGAAGAGCCAGGTGGCAGAGGCTGCTTTGGCTGCTGGTGCTAATCTAGTTAATGATATCACTGGTCTTATGGGTGATGAGAAAATGGCAGATGTGGTTGCTAAGGCTGGTGCGAAAGTAGTCATTATGTTTAATCCAGTCATGGCGCGACCTCAGCACCCTAGCTCGCTCATCTTCCCTCATTTTGGTTTTGGTCAAACCTTTACAGAAAAAGAGTTAGCTGACTTTGAAAAAATGCCAATTGAAGACTTGATGGAGGCTTTCTTTGACAGAGCCCTATCGAGAGCGGACGAAGCTGGAATCGCACAAGAAAATATCCTGTTGGATCTAGGAATCGGCTTTGGTCTGACCAAGAAAGAAAATTTGCTTCTTTTACGGGATCTGGATAAACTACATCAGAAGGGCTATCCAATCTTTCTTGGAGTGTCGCGTAAGCGGTTTGTCATCAATATCCTTGAAGAAAATGGCTTTGAAGTCAATCCTGAGACAGAACTTGGTTTCCGCAATAGGGACACGGCTTCGGCTCATGTAACCAGTATCGCTGCGAGACAGGGTGTGGAAGTGGTGCGCGTGCATGACGTAGCCAGTCACAAGATGGCAGTTGAAATTGCATCAGCCATTCGATTGGCTGATGAAGCGGAAAATTTAGATTTAAAACAATATAAATAAGATGAAAGAAATTGAAAACAATCAGTGGATTGCTAACTACCGGACGGATCAACCGCATTTTGGCTTGGAACGAATGGTGGAACTGTTAGCTTTGCGTGGAAATCCCCATCTCAAACTCAAGGTTATCCATATCGGAGGAACCAATGGCAAGGGGTCTACCATTGCTTTTTTGAAAAATATGCTAGAAAAGCTAGGGCTGAGAGTTGGTGTTTTCAGCTCGCCCTATCTCATTCATTACACAGACCAGATTAGTATCAATGGGGAATCCATTCCCGAGACTAGACTCGAAACTCTCATGGCAGACTATCAGTCTTTGCTGGAGGGGGGAGCAGCCGCTAGTTTACAGGGCACAACCGAGTTTGAGATTATCACAGCCATAGCCTATGACTACTTTGCTTCAGAGCAAGTAGATGTGGCTATCATGGAAGTCGGCATGGGTGGGCTTTTAGATAGTACCAATGTCTGTCAGCCCATTTTGACAGGAATTACGACTATTGGATTGGACCATGTAGCCCTACTTGGTGACACCTTGGAAGCCATAGCAGAGCAGAAAGCTGGTATTATCAAACAAGGTATTCCCTTGGTAACAGGTCGTATCGCTCCAGAAGCTTTGGCTGTGATTGACCGCATTGCGGAAGGGAAAGATGTACCGAGACTTGCCTACGGGGCAGATTATCAGGTTAGTCATCAAAAGAGTGTGGTAACGGGTGAAGTCTTTGACTATACAAGTGTTGTCAGACAAGGTCGCTTCCAGACTGGCCTGCTTGGTTTGCACCAGATAGAGAATGCTGGGATGGCCATAGCTCTACTTGATACTTTTTGTCAAGAAGATGGGCGAGAACTAGCAAGCAATGACCTGCTTGCTCAAGCTTTGGAAGAAACAAGATGGCCGGGGCGTCTGGAGGTCGTGTCAAGGAACCCCTTGATGATCTTGGATGGAGCCCACAATCCCCATGCTATCAAGTCTTTAGTAGCAACCTTGCAAGAACGCTTTGCGGATTATCGTAAGGAAATCCTCTTTACTTGTATCAAAACCAAGGCCTTGGAGGATATGTTGGACTTGCTGGGGGTCATGCCAGATACCGAGCTTACCCTGACACATTTTGACGATAGTCGGGCGACTGATGAAAGCGTGCTGAAAGAGGCAGCTAAGTCTAGAAATCTCAGCTACCAAGGTTGGCAGGATTTTCTAGAGCAGAAATTGACAGATAAAAAAGAAGAGAAAAAAACAGTTAGGATTGTCACAGGTTCCTTGTATTTTTTGAGCCAAGTGAGAGCCTATCTGATGGAGAGGAAAAACGAGAATGGATACACAAAAGATTGAAGCAGCTGTAAAAATGATTATCGAGGCTGTAGGAGAAGACGTTAATCGCGAGGGCTTGCAGGAAACACCTGCTCGTGTTGCTCGTATGTACCAAGAGATTTTTTCAGGTCTTGGTCAAACAGCGGAGGAACATTTGTCAAAATCCTTTGAGATTATTGACGATAATATGGTAGTAGAAAAGGATATCTTTTTCCATACCATGTGTGAACACCACTTCTTGCCATTTTATGGGAAAGCGCATATTGCCTATATTCCAGATGGTCGTGTGGCAGGCTTGTCTAAGCTAGCCCGTACGGTTGAAGTTTATTCGAAAAAACCACAAATTCAAGAACGTTTGAATATCGAAGTAGCCGATGCTTTGATGGAGTATCTAGGTGCTAAAGGAGCCTTTGTTGTCATTGAGGCGGAACATATGTGTATGAGCATGCGTGGTGTCAGAAAACCAGGCACTGCAACCTTGACGACAGTAGCTCGTGGTCTATTTGAAACAGATAAGGACCTTCGAGACCAGGCTTATCGTTTAATGGGACTATAATACTCTTCGAAAATCAAATTCAAACCACGTCAGCTTCCATCTGCAACCTCAAAACAGTGTTTTGAGCAGCCTGCGGCTAGCTTCCTAGTTTGCACTTTGATTTTCATTGAGTATAAAAAGAATCCGCTTCAAGCGGATTTTTCTAGAAAGGAATCATTATGGATCAACTGCAGATTAAGGATTTGGAAATTTTTGCCTATCATGGTCTTTTTCCGAGTGAGAAAGAATTGGGGCAGAAGTTTGTCGTTTCAGCTATCCTATCCTATGATATGACCAAGGCGGCTACAGACTTGGATTTAACAGCCTCTGTCCATTACGGAGAACTGTGTCAGCAGTGGACGACTTGGTTTCAGGAAACAACTGAGGACTTGATTGAAACGGTAGCCTACAAACTGGTAGAACGTACCTTTGAAACTTATCCTCTTGTCCAAGAAATCAAGCTGGAACTGAAAAAACCTTGGGCGCCGGTTCATTTGCCACTAGATACTTGCTCAGTAACCATCCATCGCCGCAAGCAACGAGCCTTTATCGCTCTAGGAAGCAATATGGGAGATAAACAAGCAAACTTGAAACAAGCCATTGAGAAAATGCGAGCTCGAGGTATCCAAATTCTCAAAGAGTCCAGTGTCTTGACGACGGAGCCTTGGGGTGGTGTGGAGCAAGATAGCTTTGCTAATCAAGTGGTTGAGGTTGAAACCTGGTTGCCGGCCCCAGTTCTATTAGAGACCTTGTTAGCCATTGAGTCAGAGATGGGACGGGTGAGAGAAGTACATTGGGGGCCTCGTTTGATTGATTTGGACTTGCTCTTTGTAGAGGATCAGATTCTTTATACAGACGACCTCATCTTGCCTCATCCTTACATAGCGGAACGCCTTTTTGTCCTTGAGTCCTTACAGGAAATTGCGCCTCATTTTATCCATCCGACATTAAAGCAACCGATCCGCAACTTGTATAATGCTTTGAAAAAATAGAAAAAACTCTAGTTTTCAGTCGTTTGTAACTGAAGGCTAGAGTTTTTAAAATAGGTCATTTTCTTCTGGGAGGAGGATAGTCTCTCTACCGTCCATGTCTAAAACCAAGACTCTCGGGGGATAAAGAGGGTCGAAGGGATGGTTAAAATCAAAATCAATGGCTGTAGGGAGATGTTGACTTGAGAAGTGGAAGGTAATTTTTCCTTGGTTATTGAGCAATTGAAACTCGAGTTCTTCCTCCAATTCAAAGACATTTTTTAAGAAATGGTCGATGATATACCAAAAAGAGTCAATGACATCATCAGGCAAGCTGGTAACAATGCCAAAACTAGCTGACCGCATGTGGGTATTGGTAAAAGCCATATTTTTGCCCCCTTTCTTTTTCCTTATCATACAGCAAATAGGATTAAAAATCAAGAAAAGGTGATTTTTTCTTCATAAACATAGCTTCCTATGAAATTTTTTTCAAACAATCTTCAAAAAATACTTGAAAGTGTTTACAAATAGTGATAAAATGGAATAAGTGGAATCATGAAAACGAAATTTTCATACCGTCTCTTTTTGGGAGTCTCGTGAGGTATGATATAGAAAGGAAATGGAATGAATACAGACGATACAGTAACGATTTATGATGTCGCCCGTGAAGCAGGAGTTTCAATGGCGACGGTTAGCCGTGTAGTCAATGGCAATAAGAATGTAAAAGAGAATACTCGTAAAAAAGTGCTTGAGGTGATTGATCGTTTGGATTACCGTCCAAATGCTGTGGCGCGTGGTCTTGCAAGTAAAAAGACAACCACTGTCGGTGTGGTGATCCCAAATATTACCAATGGCTATTTCTCAACGCTTGCTAAAGGGATTGATGATATCGCTGAAATGTACAAGTACAATATCGTCCTTGCTAATAGTGATGAGGACGATGACAAGGAAGTTTCAGTTGTCAATACCCTGTTTTCTAAGCAAGTGGATGGTATCATCTTTATGGGCTATCACTTGACTGAAAAAATTCGTTCAGAGTTTTCTCGTTCTCGAACACCAGTTGTTCTTGCAGGAACTGTGGATGTAGAACATCAGCTTCCAAGTGTCAATATTGACTACAAACAAGCAACGATTGATGCAGTAACCTACCTTGCTAAAGAAAATGAGCGCATTGCTTTCGTTAGCGGTCCACTAGTGGATGATATCAATGGTAAGGTTCGTTTGGTTGGCTACAAGGAAGCCTTGAAAAAAGCAGGTATTTCTTATAGCGAAGGATTGGTATTTGAATCCAAATACACTTATGAAGACGGTTATGCCTTGGCAGAACGCTTGATTTCATCAAACGCAACTGCAGCAGTTGTAACAGGTGATGAATTGGCAGCAGGTGTCTTGAACGGCCTTGCTGATAAGGGTGTGTCTGTGCCAGAAGAGTTTGAAATCATTACTAGTGATGATTCACAAATCTCACGCTTTACCCGTCCAAACTTGACAACTATCGCCCAACCTCTTTATGACCTTGGTGCTATTAGCATGCGTATGTTGACTAAGATTATGCACAAGGAAGAGTTGGAAGAACGTGAAGTTCTCTTGCCTCATGGTTTGACAGAACGTCGTTCAACACGAAAACGTAAATAGAAAAAATCAGGGAATCGTGAAGATTTCCTGATTTTGCTTTCTGGAGAAGAGACTTACCCTTCCATATAGTCTTTCAAAGCCTGTCCTGTTAGTCCGGCATTGAGGGCAATGAGGAGTTTCAAGCGGGCTTTTTGGGCGTTGAGTTCTTTGACAAAGAAAACACCGGCCTTTTGCAACTGCACGCCCCCACCTTGGTAGGCATAAACAGGCTCAGCGATACCGTTAAAGCATCGTGAAACCAGGGCGACTGGGATTCCTTTTTGTAGAAGGCTTTCTAATTTTTGAGCCGTTTCTTTGGGAATATTACCAGCTCCGAAGGCTTGGATAATCAAACCGTCCAATTGTTCCAAATCCAGCATATCAATCAGCTCATCTGTCATACCAGCATAAGCAGAGATGATAGGGACTAAGCCTTGTATGTGATTAAGGTCAAAGCGAACACGAGGTTCAGCTGTTTTGAAGTAGAGGATTTCCCGCTTCGTAATCAGACCAAGTGGCCCATGTGTTGGGGTCTGGAAGGTGCCGACGTTGGTCGTATGCGTTTTGGTAACATACTTGGCAGCATGGATTTCATCGTTCATAACAACCAAAACCCCTTTGTCAGCAGCCCTGTCATCGCTAGCCACCCGTAAAGCACTCAGATAGTTATAAACACCGTCGCTGCCGAGTTCGTTAGAGCTACGCATGGCCCCTGTTAGAACGATAGGCATATGGGGAACTTCCATGGTATCAAGGAAATAGGCTGTTTCCTCTAAAGTATCGGTCCCGTGTGTGATTACCACTCCATCGTAGTTAGCAGCTTCCTCTTTAATTTTCTGGTAGAGGGCTAGCATATGCTTGGGTTTGATATGGGGGCTTGGCAGGTTAAAAAAGTCTAAGGCGTGGACTTGGATTCCTTCAAGTGGGTTGGACACATGGTTCATGGGATTATCTGAACTCGTCACAACAGCGCCAGAAGCATCGGCCTGCATGGAAATAGTCCCTCCCGTATGTAAAACAAGGATTTTCTTAGGCATGATTTACTCACTCTTTCTGAAATGTGGTATAATCATTGTATCACAAAAGGGGAGATTGGGATAGGATGGAAGTCAAAGCTGTTTTTTTTGATATCGATGGAACCTTGGTCAACGATCGCAAGAGTGTTTTGAAATCCACTAAGGACGCGATTAAGATTGTCAAAGAACAAGGGGTGCTTGTCGGTGTAGCGACAGGACGAGGACCTTTTTTTGTTAAGGAATTGATGGACGATTTGGACCTAGATTTTGCGGTAACCTACAATGGCCAGTATATCTTTACTAAAGACAGAGTCTTGTTCACGAGCCCAATTTCCAAGTTACATTTGCGTCAGCTTATTACGTATGCTAAAAAAGAGGGCAAGGAGATTGCATTAGGGACCAAGGATGCCATGTTGGGTTCCAAAATCATGTCCTTTGGTTTGGGTTCTTTTTCCCAACGAATCAGTCGCTTCATTCCCTCTGTTTTAACTCGAACAGTGAGTCATTCCTTTAATCGTATGGTCAGCAAGGTTGTTCCCCAAAAGGAAGAAGACCTGCTTCATCTGATGAATCAGCCTATCTACCAAGTTTTGATGCTGATGACACCGGAAGAATCTGAGAAGGCGGCAGCTGATTTTGAAGACTTGAAATTGACACGTAGCAATCCTTTTGCAGCGGATGTCATCAATCAAGGAAACTCTAAATTGGAAGGTATACGTCGAGTCGGAAAAGAATATGGCTTTGACCTCAACCAAGTCATGGCTTTTGGTGACTCAGATAACGACCTAGAAATGCTGGCGGGTGTCGGTATGTCGGTCGCTATGGGAAATGGTAGTAGCAGTGTCAAGGAAGTTGCCAAGCACATCACTACCAGCAATCAGCAAGACGGAATCCACAAGGCCCTGGAACATTTTGGTGTTCTGTCCTCAGAAAAAGTCTTTGTCAGCCGTGACTATCATTTCAATAAGGTCAAGACCTTCCACCACATGATGGATGAACGAACCCAAGAAGAACCTCGAGCTTGGGATTTAGAAGGTGCAACCCACAGGGCTGGCTTTAAAATAGAAGAATTGGTGGAGTTTGTTAGAGCTGCCAGTCCTTCTGAAGAGGACTTTGGTCAAGCTCTATCGCAACTTCATCAAGCTCTTGATAAGGCAGCAGATAAAGTAGCCAAGAAGACGCCTGCCCAGCAAGATTTGATAGGGCAAGTGGATGCCTTGATTGACACGCTTTACTTCACCTACGGTAGTTTTGTCTTGATGGGAGTGGATCCAGAACGTATTTTTGATATCGTTCATCAGGCCAATATGGGGAAAATTTTTCCAGATGGCAAGGCTCATTTTGATCCAGTGACCCATAAAATCTTAAAACCAGATGATTGGGAAGAAAAATATGCTCCAGAACCTGCTATTAAAAAGGAACTGCAGCGTCAGCTCAAGGCTTATGAACGCCATAAAGAGAGAAACAAAAAGTAAATAAAAAGGAGCGCTGAGCTCCTTTTCTTCGTGATTATAAGGTTTTTTCTTGTTCTCTCACCACCAGCAAATCAACCTTAGCATGGCGGAGGATGTATTCAGATGAAGAGCCGACCAAGAGGCGTTCAAAGGCGTTGAGACCAGTTGCGCCAACGAGGATGAGGTCCACTTCTTCAGCATCGGGAATAGTACGTGCCAGTAGGGTCTTTGGATTTCCCATTTCAATGACGATATGAACATCTGCCACACCAGCATCTTTAGCACGTTTTTCGTACTCTTTCATCAGACTTTCAGCGTCGACTTGGAGTTCTTCATAAACTTCAGCATCAAAGGTGGATACGCTTTGGAGAGCGCGTGTGTCAATGACATGTGCGATGGTGAGTTTAGCGTCGTTTCGTAGAGCAGAATGAACTCCCTTGACAAAAGCCAAGTCCGCTTCTTTAGAACCATCGATTGCGACCATGATATTTTGGTAACGTTGTGCCATAATGAAACCTCCTGAAATTTTCTTACTATAATTGTAAACCTTTTCACTATAGAAGTAAAGCAAAAAAAGTATTTTTTAAAAGAATGTTAGCACTTAAAATCTATATAAATATATGATAAAATAAAAGAAAGGATAGCAGGAAAGAAGTGAAGGGAGGGAGAATGATGAAAAACTCTTTTCAAGAAACAAAAAAATCAAATTTCCTTTATTATGGAATTATCCTAGTGTCAGTCTTGGTAGAAGTTATCATGATCTGGCAATTAGAGAGTCTGGTACCGTTTCTTTATCCAGGTTTTATCGGATTTTTAGTCTTTCATGTACTCTACCATCTAATCTTATTCCTAGTTGCAAAACGAAGTGGGCGTTGGGATTACTTGATGATATGGGGACTCTTCCTCATGTTCAATCTTCTCTATGACTCTTTTCTAGGCTTGCTTTTTCTAGGTTTATCTTTTGGTATGTGATATGTCTTTCGCAAAACACCTGCTATCTCCCCTGTCTTGACCTCGCTTTTAGCGAGGCTTTTCTTCTATAGGATTTTAGTAACACATTTCAGTAAACTTGTCGCATTTTCTTTCTAGTGGTATAATGTTACTATCCTGATGAATTGAGGAAACAAGATGAAAGAATATAACAAGTCTAGTAAGTTAGAACATGTTGCTTATGATATCCGTGGTCCTGTTTTGGAAGAAGCTATGCGGATGCGAGCAAACGGAGAAAAGATTTTACGTCTGAATACAGGAAATCCAGCAGAATTTGGCTTTACAGCGCCAGATGAGGTCATTCATGACTTGATTATGAATGCGCGTGATAGTGAAGGATATTCTGATTCCAAGGGGATTTTCTCAGCCCGTAAAGCCATCATGCAGTATTGCCAGCTGAAGAAATTCCCAAATGTGGATATTGATGATATTTACCTTGGAAATGGTGTCAGTGAGCTGATTGTTATGTCCATGCAGGGGCTTTTGGACAACGGAGATGAGGTCTTGGTGCCAATGCCAGACTATCCTCTCTGGACAGCAGCTGTCAGCCTAGCTGGAGGAAATGCCGTTCACTATATCTGTGATGAAGCTGCAGAATGGTATCCAGATATTGACGATATCAAGTCAAAAATCACTTCCAATACCAAGGCAATCGTCCTTATCAATCCAAACAACCCAACTGGAGCCCTTTATCCTAAGGAACTCTTGTTGGAGATTATTGAGATTGCCCGTCAAAACGATTTGATTATCTTTGCGGATGAAATTTACGACCGCATGGTCATGGATGGACATGTGCATACGCCTGTGGCGAGCTTGGCACCAGATGTCTTCTGTGTTAGCATGAATGGTCTGTCAAAATCTCATCGTATCGCTGGTTTCCGCGTGGGTTGGATGGTCTTGTCTGGTCCTAAGACACATGTTAAAGGCTATATCGAAGGGCTCAATATGCTATCCAATATGCGCCTTTGCTCTAACGTTTTGGCCCAACAAGTCGTACAAACTTCCTTGGGTGGTCACCAATCAGTCGATGAATTACTTCTTCCTGGTGGACGAATTTATGAGCAAAGAAATTTCATTTATAATGCCATTCAAGATATTCCAGGTTTGTCTGCTGTTAAACCCAAGGCTGGACTCTATATCTTCCCTAAAATCGACCGCAATATGTACCGTATCGATGATGATGAGCAGTTTGTTCTTGATTTCTTGAAGCAGGAAAAGGTTCTCTTGGTTCATGGTCGAGGCTTTAACTGGCAGGAACCAGACCACTTCCGTATCGTTTACCTTCCTCGTGTTGATGAATTAGCCCAAATCCAAGAAAAAATGACTCGTTTCTTGAAACAGTATCGTAGATAGGGCTTACATTCGAAAAAGCGCTAAAAAGCAGGAAACATTTGCCTAGAGCTATTGACAAAAGTGAAAGAATCAGATAGAATAGTAAAGTATGTTTAGTAACTGATCACTTTATAGCCGGCTAAACGAATACAAAATCTATGAGGAGGTATTCATCGTGAAACGTACTTATCAACCAAGTAAACTTCGTCGTGCGCGCAAACACGGATTCCGTAACCGTATGTCAACTAAAAACGGTCGTCGCGTATTGGCAGCTCGTCGTCGTAAAGGACGCAAAGTTTTGGCTGCATAATCCAAACGAACTATATCAAAAATCAGTAGGAACTCGAGTCTACTGATTTTTATTTTTGTAAAAAAGTACAAAAGGCTTTATATTTTTGCTCAAATGGTGTATAATATTTCACATACTGTAAAAAATGGAGAATAATCATGAAGAAATCAAAAGTTATGCTTTTTGGAGCTATGGCTTTGACAGCGGGTCTAGCTCTAGCGGCATGTGGGTCTTCCCAATCAAGCAATGCAGACAAGACTTACTCTTATATCTTTGTCAATAACCCAGATACCTTGGATTACATTACCTCTACACGAGACTCTACATCTAGTATCACAACTAACTTGATTGATGGTTTGTTGGAAAATGACCAGTATGGCAATCTCATTCCATCTATGGCTGAGTCATGGACTGTGTCAAAAGATGGTTTGACTTACACTTATAAAATTCGTCAGGGAGCTAAATGGTACACTTCGGAAGGAGAAGAGTATGCGGATGTAACGGCTCATGACTTTGTGACAGGTCTCAAGTATGCGGCTGATAAAAAAGCTGAAAACTTGTACTTGGTACAAGACTCTATCAAGGGGCTAGCAGACTATGTTGAAGGGAAAACATCCGATTTTGGAACTGTTGGTGTGAAGGCAGTGGATGATTACACCCTCCAATACACCCTCATCCAACCTGAGACTTATTGGAACTCTAAAACAACAGCAAGTATTCTTAGTCCTGTAAATGAAGCCTTCTTGAAGTCTAAGGGAGATGACTTTGGAAGTGTGACACCATCAAGTATCTTGTCAAATGGTCCTTACTTGTTTAAGTCCTTCACCTCAAAATCTTTGATTGAATTTGACAAAAACCCTAATTACTGGGATAAGGACAATGTCAAAATCGAGAAAGTGAAACTTTCATTCTTTGATGGTTCTGACCAAGACAGCATTGCTAGAGGTTTCTTGGATGGTAACTATACAGATGGTCGTATTTTCCCAACCAGCTCAGTCTTTGCTGAACTCAAGAAGGGAAATGAGGACAAGATTACCTATACACCACAAAACTCAGTTACCTTCTACTATCTTTTCAACGTCAATCGCCAAAGCTACAAGCAGACTATGAAACAGTCTGATAAGGAAAAGACAGATGCACGCGCAGCTATGCAGAATAAAGATTTCCGTCAGGCTATCAACTTTGCCTTTGACCGTCATGCTTATGCAGCGCAGACAAATGGTGAAGATGGAGCAGACCGTATTTTGCGTAACACGATTACACCAAGTAACTTTGTCCAAGTTGGAGATAAGAACTTCGGTGATATTGTCAATGAAAAAATTGTCAACTACGGTAAAGATTGGGCAAATATCAACCTAAACGATGGTAAGCAAGCTTTCTTGAACCCTGACAAGGCCAAAGAGAAATTTGCTAAGGCTAAAGAAAGTCTGCAAGCTCAGGGAGTAACCTTCCCAATTCATTTGGATATGCCAGTTGACCAGACTGCTAAGTTAGATGTGCAACAGGCTGGTTCTTTCAAGCAAACAGTAGAAGCCACTCTTGGTAAGGAGAATGTAGTTATCGATGTTATCCAACTTTCTCCAGATGAAAAAGATCAGGCAACCTACTTTGCAGATACAGCAGAACAAAAAGACTACGATATCGACATCTCAGGATGGGGTGGAGACTACTCAGATCCGAAGACTTACCTAGCTATCCTTGATCCAGAGACAGGTTCTCAGTTGAAAAACATGGGCTTGTCTGAAGGAAAAGACAAGGAAGTTAAGGATAAGATTGGTCTTTCTGACTACAAGAAACTCTTGGATCAGGCAGATGCTGAAATCACAGATACTAATGCTCGCTATGAAAAATATGCTGACGCCCAAGCTTGGTTGACAGATAGCGCCCTCTTCCTACCAGTTCAAAGTGGCGGAGCCAACCCAATCTTCCGTAAGACTGTACCGTTTACAGGCCCATTCTCATTTGTTGGTCATAAAGGAAATGCTGACAACTATAAATATGTTGAACTGCAAAAAGAGCCAGTAACTGCTAAACAGTACCAAGAACTCTATGAAAAATGGCTGAAAGAAAAAGCTGAGTCAAATAAAAAAGCTCAGGAAGATTTAGCTAACCACATTCAATAGTATTCCTAGTCATGCTTTTCGGTTAAACCTAGTGACTGGATTCAGAAAAAGGCCTTACCAGACGCTTTTTGGTTCTGGTGGGGCCTTTTCTTTATTCTTTTAAGTGATATGAGTAGCTAGCGACAACGACGTCTTGGTGCCAACGGAGTGCATATTTGAGTTTGAGACTCATCTGATTGTGTAGAATATTTTGCCAAGGTTTATTGGGGATAAACTGGGGTACCAGAACAGTGACTGTATAGTTATTTTTCTGGGCATCCTCAGAGATTCGTTTGACATACTTGACAGTAGGCGTGATGATGTCGCGGTAGCTGGTCTTGATGTTCTTCAGAGTAATGGTTGGGAAGTAATCGGCAAATTCTTGGAGAATTTCTTGGTCTTTCTCTGCTGTTTCCTTAGTAGAAATGTGCATGGCTAGGACTTCATCTCCGATACTTTGAGCGTAGTTTATGGCTCCGACGCTGACTCGAGTGACATTTCCTACTAGGACCAGGACCAGATTGCCATCGTAAGTACGTTTTTCGATTCCTTCATAGAGTCGCAGTTGTTGGGCTACTTTTTGGTAATGACTGTGAATTGCCAAGAAGAGTAGGGTGAGTACGAGAATAATCGGGAAGAAAGGCCAGATATCACTGAGACGGAATAAGAGCAGGATTAGCACAATAGCGTAGCAAATGATTGCCCCAAGGATATTGGCAAGAGCAGGTTTTAAGAAGTTTGCTCCTTTTTCCTTTTTCCAATGACGAATCATCCCAGTCTGAGATAGGGCGAAGGGAACGAAGACCCCGATAGTATAAAGGGGAATCAAACGTTCGGTATTCCCATTAAAAATGAGAAGAAGAATCATAGCCCCAAATGCCAGAGTTAAAATTCCATTAGAGTAGCCTAGGCGGTCTCCTTTTTCCATAAAGAGATGGGGCATGTATTTGTTTTTAGCCATATTATAAGCCAGCATAGGAAAGGCTGAAAAGCCAGTATTTGCAGCTACGGCCAAAATCAAGGCTGTGGAGAATTGGAAGATATAATACCCAAGGTGACCTAAGAAGGAAGTGCCAAGGATGCCTTGAGCCATCTGTGAAAGAATAGTTTCTCCGTGTTGAGGCAGAATCCCCATCCAGTAGTTTAGGAAGGTGATACCAGCAAAAAGGAAACCTAAAATCAGTGACATAATGGTCAAGGTTTGAGCGGCATTCTTTTCTTTTGGAGCCTTGAAAAAGGGAACGGCATTTGAAATAGCCTCAACCCCTGTCAGAGAGGCAGAACCACTGGTAAAGGCTCTTAGAATGAGAACGATAGACAGACTCGGTACAGCATGCCCGATAGGAGAAGTTGCCTGATAGCTGAGAGTCCCTGTCATTAGTTGAAAGATTCCATAGAGTAAGAGAAAGACAGTGCTGATGATAAAGAGATAGACAGGAATCATCAGTGAACTAGCAGATTCTTTCAACCCTCGTAAGTTCAAGAGCATGAGCAAGCAAACCAGAAAAATGGAGATGTGAAGGTTGTAAGGGTGGAGGACAGGGAGAGCCGCTGTGATAGCGTCCGCTCCAGATGAAACAGATACCGCTACGGTCAGCATATAGTCAACCAGAAGACTACCTCCAGCGATCAAGCCAAGTTCGGGAGATAGATTTTCTCGGGTAACCATATAGGCCCCTCCTCCTTGAGGATAGGCATGGATGATTTGACGGTAGGAAACGGTCAGGCTGGCCAGAAGTAGGAGGACAAAAAGTCCGATAGGAAGGCTCCACCATATAGCAAGAGGAGAGAGACTAGCCAAGACGAGGACTACTTGCTCAGGCCCATAGGCAATGGAAGATAGAGCGTCGCTTGATAACATGGCCAAGGCCTGCATTTTTCCCAGCAGATCTCCCTCGCCTTCTGTTAAGGACTTAAGAGGACGGCCTATAAAGGTCTGTTTTAATTTTGTAAACATGGTATTTTCCTTTTCTGAAAATTTCAATAAGTGCTATTATACTGCTTTGAAAAAATAGCGTCAAGAGACGACAATAGATTTTAGAATATTTTGTACAGATGAGGAGAGAGGTCAGTTTTTTGGTATAATAGAATATAGAAAACGAGGTTAGAAGAGATGATTTTTGATACACATACACACTTGAATGTGGAAGAATTTGCAGGTCGTGAGGCAGAAGAAATTACCCTGGCTGCTGAGATGGGTGTGACACAGATGAATATTGTTGGTTTTGATAAACCGACGATTGAGCGTGCCTTGGAGTTGGTAGATGAGTATGACCAGCTCTATGCGACAATCGGTTGGCATCCTACAGAAGCTGGGACTTATACAGAGGAGATTGAAGCCTACTTGCTTGACAAGCTCAAGCATCCCAAGGTTGTGGCTTTAGGTGAAATTGGTTTAGACTACCATTGGATGACAGCGCCAAAAGAGGTGCAGGAGCATGTTTTTCGCCGTCAGATTCAGCTATCTAAGGACTTGGATTTGCCTTTTGTTGTCCATACCCGTGATGCGTTGGAAGATACTTATGAGATTATCAAAAGTGAGGGCGTTGGTCCTCGAGGTGGCATCATGCATTCTTTCTCAGGAACTCTTGAATGGGCAGAGAAGTTTGTCGAGCTTGGTATGATCATTTCCTTCTCAGGAGTGGTGACTTTTAAGAAGGCCACCGATATCCAAGAGGCGGCTAGAGAACTTCCTTTGGACAAGATTTTGGTGGAGACGGATGCGCCTTACTTGGCTCCTGTTCCTAAACGTGGTCGCGAAAACAAAACAGCCTATACTCGCTATGTAGTGGACTTTATCGCCGACTTGCGTGGTATAACGACAGAAGAGCTAGCGGCAGCAACGACTGCAAATGCAGAGCGAATTTTTGGATTGGACAGCAAGTAATGAAAGAAAAAATTTCTCAAGTTATCGTGGTTGAAGGTCGCGATGATACGGCCAATCTCAAACGTTATTTCGATGTAGAGACCTATGAGACACGAGGTTCTGCCATCAATGAGCAAGATATTGCACGTATTCAGCGTCTACATGAGCTTCATGGAGTCATTGTCTTTACAGACCCAGATTTTAATGGGGAGCGGATTCGTCGTATGATTATGACGGCCATTCCAACAGTTCAGCATGTCTTTCTCAAGCGAGATGAAGCTGTTCCTAAGTCCAAAACCAAGGGGCGTTCTCTGGGAATCGAGCATGCTGGCTATGAAGATTTGAAAATAGCTCTAGCTCAGGTGACAGAACAATTTGAAAACGAGAATGAGTTTGACATCAGTCGTAGCGACTTGATTCGCCTTGGTTTTCTAGCAGGGGCAGACAGCCGTAAGCGCAGAGAATATCTAGGAGAGGCTCTCCGAATCGGCTATTCCAACGGCAAGCAACTCCTCAAACGCCTAGAGTTGTTTGGGGTCACCTTGGCGGAAGTGGAAGAAGCTATGAAATCTTATGAGAACAGCTAAGCAGACCCCAAAATACAAGGGGAATGTGTTACAATAGTAGTAACAGATAATAGAAAAGAGAATAGATGAGAATTGCAGATTATAGCGTGACCAAGGCAGTGCTGGAGCGTCACGGTTTTACCTTTAAAAAATCCTTTGGGCAAAATTTTTTGACGGATACCAATATCCTACAAAAAATCGTGGATACGGCTGAGATTGATGACCAGGTCAATGTTATCGAAATCGGGCCAGGTATTGGTGCTTTGACGGAGTTTTTGGCAGAGCGTGCAGCAGAGGTCATGGCCTTTGAGATTGACCACCGTTTGGTGCCGATTTTGGCGGACACCTTGCGTGATTTTGATAATGTAACCGTAGTTAACGAGGACATTCTTAAGGTTGACTTGGCGCAACATATCCAGAATTTTAAAAATCCTGACCTGCCAATCAAGGTAGTGGCTAACTTGCCCTACTACATCACGACGCCTATTCTCATGTACTTGATTGAAAGTGGGATTCCTTTTAGTGAGTTTGTCGTCATGATGCAAAAAGAAGTGGCAGACCGCATTTCCGCTCAACCAAATACCAAGGCATATGGCAGTTTGTCAATCGCTGTGCAGTATTACATGACTGCTAAGGTTGCCTTCATCGTGCCTCGTACGGTCTTTGTGCCAGCGCCAAATGTGGATTCGGCCATCTTGAAAATGGTGCGTCGTCCAGAACCAGCCGTAGCAGTGGAAGACGAGAACTTCTTCTTTAAGGTTTCCAAGGCTAGTTTTACCCATCGCCGCAAGACCTTGTGGAATAACTTGACAGGCTACTTTGGCAAGACTGAAGAAATTAAGGATAAATTGACTAAAGCTCTAGACCAAGCAGGCTTGTCACCAAGTGTACGTGGGGAAGCTCTCAGCTTGGCAGAGTTTGCTAGCCTAGCAGACGCGCTAAAAGGGCAAGGACTCTAAGATGCAGGGACAAATCATTAAAGCCTTGGCTGGGTTCTACTATGTAGAGAGTGATGACCAAGTCTATCAAACACGGGCGCGTGGGAATTTCCGTAAAAAAGGCCATACTCCCTACGTTGGAGATTTGGTCGACTTTTCTGCCGAGGAAAATTCAGAGGGCTATATCCTCAAGATTCACGAACGGAAAAATAGTCTGGTCCGTCCGCCTATTGTCAATATTGACCAAGCTGTGGTGATCATGTCTGTCAAGGAACCGGACTTCAACAGCAATTTGCTGGATCGGTTCTTAGTTCTTTTGGAGCACAAGGGTATTCATCCCATCGTCTATATTTCCAAAATGGATTTGTTGGAAGATAGGGAAGAACTGGATTTTTATGAACAGACTTATGGTGACATCGGCTATGACTTTGTGACCAGTAAAGAAGAACTCTTGCCTTTGTTAACAGGAAAGGTTACAGTCTTTATGGGGCAGACGGGTGTTGGGAAGTCAACGCTTCTCAATAAAATCGCACCAAACCTCAATCTTGAAACAGGAGAAATCTCAGACAGTCTGGGTCGCGGGCGCCATACCACTCGAGCTGTTAGTTTTTACAACCTTAATGGGGGTAAAATCGCAGATACACCAGGTTTTTCATCTCTGGATTATGAAGTGTCAACAGCAGAAGATCTCAATCAAGCCTTTCCAGAGATTGCTAGTGTTAGCCGAGACTGCAAATTCCGCACTTGTACCCATACCCATGAGCCAGCTTGCGCGGTTAAGCCTGCTATAGAAGAAGGGACCATTGCCACCTTCCGTTTTGACAACTACCTGCAATTCCTCAGTGAAATTGAAAATCGCAGAGAAACCTATAAAAAGGTCAGCAAAAAAATTCCAAAATAAGGAGAAACCTATGTCTCAATACAAGATTGCTC
Source organism: Streptococcus sp. 20925_1_69 (assembly GCF_041432365.1). GTDB lineage: Bacteria > Bacillota > Bacilli > Lactobacillales > Streptococcaceae > Streptococcus. The sequence continues at coordinate 102,676 of NZ_JAPVZL010000006.1, read as the reverse complement.
CGTCAATTCTGGCAGCAGATTATGCCAACTTTGAACGTGAAATCAAACGTCTAGAAGCAACTGGGGCGGAGTATGCCCATATCGATATCATGGATGGTCATTTTGTACCGCAAATCAGTTTTGGTGCGGGTGTGGTCGAGAGTCTTCGTCCTCATAGCAAGATGGTCTTTGACTGCCACTTGATGGTCTCCAATCCTGAACATCATCTAGAGGACTTTGCGCGTGCAGGTGCGGATATTATCAGTATCCATGTAGAAGCAACGTCTCATATTCATGGTGCTCTCCAAAAAATTCGTTCACTCGGTGTCAAGCCATCAGTTGTTATCAATCCTGGCACACCAGTTGAAGCTATCAAGCACGTCCTTTACCTAGTTGACCAAGTCTTAGTCATGACAGTTAACCCTGGCTTCGGTGGGCAAGCCTTTCTACCAGAGACCATGGCTAAGGTTCGTGAGTTGGTTGCTCTTCGTGAGGAAAAAGGCTTGAACTTTGAAATCGAAGTGGATGGCGGGATTGATGATCAAACTATTGCCCAAGCCAAAGAAGCTGGTGCGACCGTTTTTGTAGCAGGTTCCTATGTCTTTAAGGGAGATGTCAATGAGCGAGTACAAACTCTCAGAAAACAACTGGACTAGGGTTGCCGTTTTTGCAGGAGGAGACCGCGGTCACTACCGAACAGACTTTGATTGCTTTGTCGGTGTGGATCGAGGTTCGCTTTGGGTCTTGGAGGAAGACATTCCTCTTGCTCTAGCGGTTGGAGATTTTGATTCTGTAACCGCAGAAGAGCGTCAGTTGATTCAAAAACGTGCCCAGTATTTTGTCCAAGCCCGACCAGAAAAAGATGATACCGATTTGGAATTGGCTCTTTTAACCATTTTTGAGCAAAATCCTCAGGCTCAGGTCACTATTTTCGGTGCTTTGGGTGGCCGTATTGATCATATGCTGGCCAATGTCTTTCTACCTAGCAATCCCAAGTTGGCCCCCTATATGCGCCAGATAGCGATTGAAGATGGACAAAACTTGATTACTTATTGTCCAGAAGGAACCAGTCAGCTAGAACCTCGTTCAGACTATGACTATCTAGCCTTTATGCCAGTTCGGGATAGTCAGCTGACCATTCTTGGTGCCAAGTATGAGTTGACAGAGGAGAATTTTTTCTTTAAAAAAGTGTACGCTTCTAACGAATATATAGATAGGGAAGTTTCAGTGACTTGCCCAGATGGCTATGTGGTCGTGCTACATAGTAAGGACAGGAGGTAGGATGGAAAGTTTACTTGTTCTATTATTGATTGTCAACCTAGCTGGCCTCTTTCTGATTTGGCAGAGGCAGGATAAACAGGAAAAACATCTAGCCAAGAGCTTGGAGGATCAGGCAGATCACTTGTCAGACCAGTTGGATTACCGTTTTGAACAAGCCAGACAAGCCAGTCAGTTAGATCAGAAAGACTTGGAAGTAGCTGTCAGCGACCGTTTGCAAGAAGTTCGAATGGAATTGCACCAAGGTCTGACTCAGGTCCGTCAAGAAATGACAGATAATCTCCTCCAAACCAGAGATAAGACCGACCAACGTCTCCAATCCTTGCAGGAATCAAATGAGCAACGTCTAGAACAAATGCGCCAAACGGTCGAGGAAAAGTTAGAAAAGACCTTGCAGACACGCTTGCAGGCTTCCTTTGAGACAGTTTCCAAACAACTGGAGTCGGTCAATCGTGGCCTTGGAGAAATGCAGACAGTTGCCCGTGATGTTGGCGCCCTCAACAAGGTTCTCTCTGGAACTAAAACGCGAGGGATTCTGGGAGAATTGCAACTGGGGCAAATCATCGAGGATATCATGACCCCTGCCCAGTATGAACGAGAATTCGCAACAGTTGAAAACTCTAGCGAGCGAGTGGAGTATGCCATCAAGCTGCCTGGACAAGGCGACCAGGAATACGTCTATCTGCCAATTGACTCTAAGTTTCCACTGGCAGATTATTACCGCCTAGAAGAAGCCTATGAAGTAGGTGACAAGGATGAAATCGAACGCTGTCGTAAGTCGCTCCTAGCAAGTGTCAAGCGTTTTGCTAAGGATATTAGGAACAAGTACATAGCACCACCTCGGACGACCAATTTTGGAGTTTTGTTTGTTCCGACAGAAGGGCTCTACTCAGAAATCGTCCGCAATCCTGTCTTCTTTGATGATTTGAGACGGGAGGAGCAGATTATTGTTGCAGGTCCAAGTACCCTATCAGCTCTTCTTAACTCCCTATCGGTTGGTTTCAAAACCCTCAATATCCAAAAGAGTGCCGACCATATCAGCAAAACGCTTGCCAGCGTCAAGACCGAGTTTGGCAAGTTTGGTGGCATTCTGGTCAAGGCACAAAAACATCTCCAACATGCCTCTGGCAATATTGATGAACTATTAAACCGTCGCACCACAGCTATCGAGCGGACGCTCCGTCACATTGAGTTATCAGAAGGTGAGCCTGCGCTTGATCTACTCCATTTCCAAGAAAATGAGGAAGAATATGAAGATTAGTCACATGAAAAAAGATGAGCTGTTTGAAGGATTTTACCTAATCAAATCAGCTGACCTGAGGCAAACTCGAGCTGGGAAAAACTACCTAGCCTTTACCTTCCAAGATGATAGTGGCGAGATTGATGGGAAGCTCTGGGATGCCCAACCTCATAACATTGAGGCCTTTACTGCAGGTAAGGTTGTCCACATGAAAGGGCGCCGAGAAGTTTATAACAACACCCCTCAAGTCAATCAAATTACTCTCCGCCTGCCTCAACCTGGCGAACCCAATGATCCAGCTGATTTCAAGGTCAAGTCACCAGTTGATGTCAAGGAAATCCGTGACTACATGTCGCAAATGATTTTTAAAATTGAAAATCCTGTCTGGCAAAGAATTGTCCGAAATCTTTACACCAAGTACGATAAGGAATTCTATTCTTATCCAGCTGCTAAGACCAACCACCATGCCTTTGAAACGGGCTTGGCCTATCATACAGCGACCATGGTGCGCTTGGCCGATGCCATTAGCGAGATCTATCCTCAGCTCAATAAGAGCCTGCTCTATGCGGGGATTATGTTGCATGATTTGGCGAAGGTCATTGAGTTGACGGGACCAGACCAGACTGAGTATACAGTGCGAGGCAATCTCCTTGGGCATATTGCTTTGATTGATAGCGAAATTACTAAAACAGTTATGGAACTCGGCATCGATGATACCAAGGAAGAAGTCGTTCTGCTTCGTCACGTCATCCTCAGTCATCATGGCTTGCTTGAGTATGGAAGCCCAGTCCGTCCACGCATTATGGAAGCAGAGATTATCCATATGATTGACAATCTGGATGCTAGCATGATGATGATGTCAACAGCTCTTGCTTTGGTGGATAAGGGAGAGATGACCAATAAAATCTTTGCAATGGACAATCGTTCCTTCTATAAACCAGATTTAGATTAATAATTTAAGAAAAATGAGCATTTTTTAGGATAAGAATGTTCGTTTTTTTATGTGAATATGGTATAATAGATAAAATATCAAAATTAAATGAAGTGGGAAATAGAAATGAAATTAAGAAGAAGTGATCGGATGGTTGTCATTTCCAACTATTTGATTAATAATCCTTATAAACTAACTAGTCTCAATACTTTTGCTGAAAAGTATGAATCTGCTAAATCATCCATCTCAGAAGATATCGTGATTATCAAACGTGCCTTTGAGGAAATCGAAATTGGTCACATCCAGACTGTAACTGGGGCTGGCGGAGGTGTTATCTTTACACCGTCTATTTCGAGTCAGGATGCTAAGGAAATGGTTGAAGACTTGCGTGCCAAGTTGTCAGAAAGTGACCGTATCTTGCCAGGTGGTTATATCTACCTGTCTGATTTGCTTAGCACACCAGCTATCTTGAAAAATATTGGTCGCATTATTGCCAAGAGCTTTATGGACCAAAAAATTGATGCGGTTATGACAGTAGCGACTAAGGGTGTTCCACTTGCAAATGCAGTTGCCAATGTCCTCAATGTTCCTTTTGTTATTGTGCGCCGTGACCTGAAAATTACCGAAGGTTCAACTGTCAGCGTCAACTATGTATCAGGTTCAAGTGGTGACCGTATTGAGAAAATGTTCCTTTCAAAACGTAGTCTCAAGGCAGGAAGCCGTGTCTTGATTGTGGACGACTTCTTGAAAGGTGGCGGAACTGTCAATGGGATGATCAGTCTCTTGCGTGAGTTTGATTCGGAATTGGCAGGTGTAGCAGTCTTTGCGGACAATGCCCAAGAAGAACGTGAAAAGCAGTTTGATTACAAGTCACTCTTGAAGGTAACCAATATTGATGTCAAGAACCAAGCCATCGATGTTGAGGTTGGCAATATCTTTGACGAAGATAAATAAGAGATAGAACTAAAGGTTGGAACGATTGTCCCAGCCTTTCTTTGCAAATAGAATAGAAGGAAAATTATGAAAACACCATTTATCAATAAAGAAGACTTAGAAGCGATTGTTGTCGAGTTCCCAACTCCCTTTCACTTGTATGATGAGAAGGGAATTCGTGAAAAGGCAAGAGCCGTCAACCAAGCATTTTCGTGGAACAAGGGCTTTAAGGAATATTTTGCAGTTAAGGCTACTCCAACCCCAGCTATTTTAAAAATTCTTCAAGAGGAAGGCTGCGGTGTGGATTGCTCTAGTTATGTAGAACTTTTGATGAGTCATAAACTGAATTTCCCTGGTTCTGAGATTATGTTCTCTTCAAACAACACGCCAGACAAGGAATACGCCTATGCACGTGAATTGGGTGCGACCATTAACTTGGATGCCTTTGAAGATATTGAACATCTAGAGCGTGCAGCAGGCATTCCAGAAATTATCTCTTGTCGTTATAATCCTGGAGGCGTTTTTGAACTGGGGACAGACATCATGGACAATCCTGGAGAAGCCAAGTTTGGTATGACCAAGGACCAGCTCTTTGAAGCCTTTGCCATTTTGAAGGAAAAAGGAGCCAAGACTTTTGGTATTCACTCCTTCCTAGCATCTAATACCGTCACACATCTCTATTATCCAGAGTTGGCTCGTCAGCTTTTTGAATTGGCTGTTGAAATCAAGGAAAAGTTGGGCATTTCGCTAGACTTTATCAATCTTTCTGGCGGTATTGGTGTCAACTATCGTCCAGACCAGGAGCCAAATGATATTGCCTTGATTGGTGAGGGAGTTCGTAAGGTGTATGAAGAGGTCCTTATGCCAGCAGGTCTTGGTCAGGTTAAGATTTTCACCGAATTGGGTCGTTTTATGTTGGCACCTCACGGTGCTTTGGTCACAAGAGTGACTCATAAGAAGGAAACCTACCGTACCTATCTGGGTGTGGATGCATCAGCAGTCAACCTCATGCGTCCAGCTATGTATGGAGCCTACCATCATATTACTAACGTGACCCATCCAGATGGACCAGCTGAAGTGGTAGATGTGGTTGGTTCACTCTGTGAAAACAATGATAAATTTGCAGTTAATCGCGAACTGCCTCATACAGAAATCGGTGATTTGCTGGTCATTCATGATACAGGTGCACATGGTTTTTCAATGGGCTACCAGTACAACGCCAAACTTCGTTCTGCGGAAATCCTCTATACCGAAGAAGGTAAAGCCCGCCAAATCCGCCGTGCAGAGCGCCCTGAGGACTACTTTGCAACCTTGTATGGCTTTGATTTTGAAGAATAAAATGATAATTCATTGAAAATGAAATTGAAAAACAGATTGCTTTCTAAAAAATAGGCAAAAATCTTGTTTTTCCTTCAAGTCGTGATATAATAAAACTATAAAACGTTTTCAAGGAAGGTAACGATATGTCTGAAGAAACAATTGATTATGGACAAGTGACAGGAATGGTGCATTCGACAGAAAGTTTTGGGGCGGTAGATGGCCCTGGTATTCGCTTTATTGTCTTTTTGCAGGGCTGTCACATGCGTTGCCAGTATTGCCACAACCCAGACACTTGGGCTATGGAGTCCAATAAGTCACGTGAACGGACGGTAGATGATGTCTTGGCAGAGGCCTTGCGCTACCGCGGTTTCTGGGGAAATAAGGGCGGTATTACAGTCAGTGGAGGAGAAGCCCTCCTGCAGATTGATTTCCTAATTGCCCTCTTTACCAAGGCTAAGGAACAAGGAATCCACTGTACCTTGGATACCTGTGCACTGCCTTTCCGTAATAAACCACGTTACCTTGAAAAGTTTGACAAACTCATGGCCGTCACTGACTTGGTTCTCTTGGATATCAAGGAAATCAACGAAGAACAGCACAAGATTGTCACTAGCCAAACCAATAAAAATATCTTGGCTTGTGCCCAGTATCTATCAGATATTGGAAAACCTGTCTGGATTCGCCACGTGCTAGTTCCAGGATTGACAGACAGAGATGATGACTTGATTGAACTTGGTAAGTTCGTCAAGACCCTCAAAAATGTTGATAAGTTTGAAATTTTGCCTTATCACACCATGGGTGAGTTCAAATGGCGTGAATTGGGAATTCCATATTCACTCGAAGGGGTCAAACCTCCAACAGCAGACCGCGTCAAGAACGCTAAAAAACTCATGGATACCGAAAGTTATCAAGACTATATGAAACGTGTACATGGATAAAAAAGAAGCCTGATGGAAACATCGGGCTTTTGACTTGCAAAAAGACTTAGCAAATCAGCTAAGCCTTTTTCTTCTTATCTCGAACGTTGTTTTCCAGCGTTGCGATTTTTGTGTTTTTTCTTGCTTGTGATAGCAGTTGGTTGTTCAGGGGTAACGTCTTTTCGTCCACTTGGTTTAGAGAAAGCACTTGCTTTTGGTGGGTTCTTGGCTAGTTCTTCACGGACTTTTTTGCGAAGTTTTGGACGAACGATATAGTTGACGATAAACTGTTGGAGAATCATCATGAAACCACCGACAACCCAATAAAGTGTGACACTAGCTGGTGAGATGAGGGAGAAGCCGGCAATCATGACTGGGCTCACGTAAGACATTTTCTTGATTTGATCTCTTTGCGTTTCATCTTCTACTCCGTGAAGTGAAAGGAGTGATTGAAGATAGTAAAGGACACCAGCGCAGGCAGCTAAAATCATACTTGGAGAGCCTAGAGGAATGCCTAGGTAGCTTGCTTGAGCAACACCTTCAGTATGTTGGGCAGCAAAGTAAATTGCAGAGAAGAAAGGCATTTGAAGGAGGATAGGGAAACATCCTACACCACCAAACATGCTGATGCCGTGCTCTTTTTGAGCGGCAAAGAGAGCTTGTTGGGCTTCGAGTTTTTCTTCTTGAGTTGTTGCTTCCTTGAGACGTGTTTGGTGTGGCTCAAGGACGTGCTTGAGGGCGTTCATCTTTTCAGAGTGAAGCGTTGCCTTCCATGATTGGTAGATACCAAGTGGCAAGATAATCAAGCGCACGATAATGGTTACGATGATGATAGCGATACCGAAGCCTAGACCTTTATCAGTAGCGAAGTACTTGATAGCTTCAGCCATAGGCGCTCCGATCGTATTCCAAATAAATCCTATTGGCTTTCCTGTGGCTTTATCGACGCTAACACAGCCAGTCAAGACTAGCAACATAGCCACTCCCATAGCCGAGAGTGCAAAACGTTTAATAGATTTCACTGTTTTTATTCCTTCTTTAAAAATTATACCTTTCTATTCTACTGTTTTTTTACAAAATATACAATAGTTCTAGAGACCTAATTTGCGATTTTAAAGTCAGGGTAGGGAGGAAAGTTGCTCAGTTGGACATCTAAGTAACTGACTTTTGAAAAAGGTGTGGGTCCTTTTCGGATTTCTTGGATAAATTTCGCCATGGTAGCAGATGAGTCTGCTTGGGCTAAGATTTCCACTGTGCCATCGTCGTTATTCCATACCCGACCTGTGATGCCACCAATTTCAAGTGCCAAGCTGTAAACACCCCAACGAAAGCCGACTCCTTGCACCCTACCTTGGGCAATCATTCTAACCTTTTGCATACCAAACCCCTTTGATTGTGTTATAATATTTCTATGACTATTATAACCTCAAAAGCTAATTCTGTGGTAAAAAATGCCAAGAAATTACACCAAAAAAAATACCGCAAGTCTGCTTATTTGATTGAAGGCTGGCACTTGTTTGAAGAAGCTGTTCAAGCTGGAGTGACGATTGAGAAAATCTTTGCCCTAGAAAATTACCGAGATCAGTTAGCTGCTTTTCCGCAAACTGTCTGGGTTTCAGAGGATATTTTGCTAGATTTGGCGGATTCTCAGACTCCACAGGGAATTGTTGCGGTGGTTCAAAAAGAAGAAGTAGGACAAGTTGATTTTAGTCAGGGTAAGTTCTTGTTTTTGGAAGATGTGCAAGATCCTGGTAATGTGGGAACTATCATTCGAACTGCGGATGCAGCAGGTTTTACTGGAGTAATTGTTTCAGATAAATCGGCAGATATCTACAGTCTCAAGACCTTACGTTCCATGCAAGGCAGTCATTTCCATCTGCCTATTTACCGGATGTCTAGTCAAAGGCTTCTCGAGGAAGCAAAAGAGGCAGCTATCCCTGTGCTAGCAACAACCCTATCTAAAGATTCTGTTGATTACAGAGAACTGCCTCCTATAGAAAATTTTGTACTAGTCATGGGAAATGAGGGGCAAGGAATTAGTTCCCTCATGGCTGAAAGTGCAGACCAGTTGGTCCACATTAGTATGAAGGGGCAGGCGGAGAGTTTGAATGTTGCCGTTGCAGCTGGTATTTTAATTTTCCATTTAAGCTAATTTTAACTTTCTTTGTTATAATCAAGGAAAGATGTTTATAGAAAAGGAGAAAAGATGAATCACACTATTATTCACGACCGTGCAGGTCTTAATCAATTTTACGCTAAGGTTTATGCCTTTGTTGGTCTGGGAATCGGACTATCCGCTTTGGTATCAGGCCTTATGTTGACAATCTTTCAGTCTCAGTTGGTTTACTTTTTGATGCAGGGGCGTCTCTGGTTGACCATTGCAACCTTTGCAGAGCTAGCCCTAGTCTTTGTTGCCAGTAGTATGGCTTTAAGGAATAGTCCAGCGGCTCTTCCAGTATTTTTGCTTTACTCTGTTTTAAACGGTTTTACACTCAGTTTTGTGGTGGCCTTCTATACTCCAGGTACAGTTTTATCTGCCTTTGTATCGAGCGCCCTTCTCTTCTTTGTCATGGCGGCAGTTGGTATGTTCACCAAGAAAGATTTGAGTGGGATTGGTCGTGCTATGATGGCAGCCCTCATCGGTTTGCTGATTGCTATGGTAGTCAATATTTTCTTGGCTAGTGGTTTCTTTGATTATATGATTAGCGTAGCTATGGTCTTGGTCTTCTCTGGGCTGATTGCTTGGGACAACCAAAGAATTCGCCTTGCCTATGAACAATCACAAGGTCGTGTAGCAACAGGTTGGGTTGTGTCAATGGCTCTCAGTATCTATCTTGATTTTATCAATCTTTTCCTAAGCATTTTACGTATCTTTGGCCGCAATGATTAAAAGGTCTATGAAATCAGTGTTTTGAGTGACACTGATTTTTTTAAATTTTCTCTTTTCTTTTTTGGGAAATAGGTGTATAATGCTTTTAATTAATTTTTTGAGGAGTAGTTTATGAAGAAAAGTTTTATCCATCAACAAGAAGAGATTTCCTTTGTCAAAAACACTTTTACCCAGTATTTGAAAGATAAGTTAGAAGTTGTCGAAGTTCAAGGTCCTATCTTGAGCAGGGTCGGTGACGGGATGCAGGACAACTTATCAGGTGTGGAGAATGCCGTATCGGTCAAGGTTCTCCAAATCCCTGATGCTACTTATGAAGTGGTGCACTCACTTGCCAAATGGAAACGTCATACTTTGGCCCGTTTTGGTTTCGGTGAGGGAGAAGGTCTTTTTGTCCACATGAAGGCCCTTCGTCCAGACGAAGACTCGTTGGATGCGACCCACTCTGTTTATGTTGACCAGTGGGACTGGGAGAAGGTTATCCCAAATGGTAAACGGAATATCGCTTATCTAAAAGAAACAGTTGAGAAGATTTACAAGGCTATTCGCCTTACTGAGTTAGCTGTTGAAGCCCGTTATGACATCGAGTCTATCTTGCCAAAACAAATCACCTTTATCCACACAGAAGAGTTGGTAGAACGCTACCCAGACTTGACTCCGAAAGAACGTGAAAATGCTATTTGTAAAGAATTTGGAGCAGTCTTCTTGATTGGTATCGGTGGTGAATTACCAGACGGTAAACCTCACGATGGACGTGCACCAGACTATGATGACTGGACAAGCGAGTCTGAGAATGGCTACAAGGGTCTGAATGGTGATATTCTTGTCTGGAATGAGTCTTTAGGTGGAGCCTTTGAGCTATCTTCTATGGGAATCCGTGTGGATGAAGAAACTCTTCGCCGTCAGGTGAAAATCACAGGTGATGAAGACCGCTTGGAATTGGAATGGCACAAGTCTTTGTTGAATGGCCTATTCCCATTGACAATCGGTGGAGGAATTGGACAATCTCGTATGGCCATGTTCCTACTTCGCAAGAAACACATCGGAGAAGTGCAAACAAGTGTTTGGCCTCAAGAAGTCCGCGATACTTACGAAAATATTTTATAGAGAATCGAACCGCAAGGTTCGGTTTTCTTTCTCTTTTTGCCCATAATTTGGTATAATAAACGGTATGAAAATCGTATCAGGAATCTATGGGGGACGTCCCCTCAAGACACTAGAAGGAAAGACGACAAGACCTACTTCGGATAAGGTTAGGGGAGCTATTTTTAACATGATTGGTCCCTACTTTGAAGGGGGACGAGTCTTGGACCTTTATGCAGGTAGTGGTGGTTTATCTATCGAGGCAGTATCGCGTGGTATGTCCAGCGCTGTTTTGGTGGAACGAGACCGTAAGGCTCAGGCTATCGTGGCTGAAAATATTCAGATGACCAAGGAAGTTGGAAAATTTCAACTCCTTAAGATGGATGCAGAAAGGGCATTGGAACAGGTATCTGGGGAATTCGACCTCATTTTCTTAGACCCTCCTTATGCCAAGGAACAAATCGTAGCAGATATTGAAAAAATGGCTGAGAGGGAGCTTTTTTCTGAAGATGTCATGATCGTGTGTGAGACGGATAAGGCCGTTGAACTTCCAGAAGAAATTGCCTGCCTGGGCATCTGGAAGGAAAAGATTTATGGAATTAGTAAGGTGACAGTCTATGTCAGATAAAATTGGCTTATTCACAGGCTCATTTGATCCGATGACAAATGGGCATTTGGATATCATTGAACGGGCTAGCAAACTCTTTGATAAGCTCTATGTCGGTATTTTTTTTAATCCCCACAAACAAGGATTTCTCCCCATAGAAAATCGTAAACGAGGGCTAGAAACGGCTTTGAAACATTTGGAAAATGTTGAAGTTGTATCTTCTCATGATGAATTGGTGGTTGATGTTGCAAAAAGACTGGGGGCTACTTGTCTAGTTCGTGGTTTGAGGAATGCGTCGGATTTGCAATATGAAGCCAGTTTTGATTACTACAATCATCAGCTGTCTCCTGATATAGAGACCATTTATTTACATAGCCGACCTGAACATCTCTATATTAGTTCATCAGGCGTTAGAGAGCTTTTGAAGTTTGGTCAGGATATTACCGGCTATGTTCCTGATAGTATTTTGGAGGAAATAAGAAATGAAAAAAAAGATTAGATGGCCCTTATATGTCATTGCGGCCTTGATTGTGACTTTCTTGGCATTTGTAGTGCCCTTGCCCTACTATATAGAAGTTCCAGGTGGTTCGGAGGATATTCGCCAAGTCCTTAAAGTCAATGACACAGAAGATAAGGAAGCTGGGGCTTATCACTTCGTTACAGTTGGTGTTCAGCACGCTACTTTAGCCCATATGATTTATGCTTGGTTGACGCCTTTTACAGATATTCGTAGTGCCCAAGAGACTACAGGTGGCTCTTCCGATGTGGAATTTATGCGGATCAATCAATTCTACATGCAGACATCGCAAAATATGGCCAAGTATCAAGGGCTAAAGACAGCTGGTAAGGATATTGAACTCAAATATCTTGGGGTTTATGTCTTGACTGTGACAGATAATTCGACCTTTAAAGGGATTCTCAACATCTCTGATACGGTCACAGCAGTCAATGATCAGACTTTCGATAGTTCCAAAGACTTGATTGATTACGTCAATTCTCAAAAACTAGGGGACTCCGTCAAGGTCACCTATGAAGAGGATGGGCAAACCAAATCTGCAGAAGGAAAAATTATTACTCTAGAAAATGGCAAAAATGGGATTGGAATCGGTTTGATTGACCGTACGGAAGTGACCAGTGATGTCCCAATTCGCTTTTCAACAGCCGGTATTGGTGGACCAAGTGCTGGTCTCATGTTTAGTCTGGCCATCTATACCCAAATAGCTGACCCTGGCCTTAGAAATGGCCGTATTGTTGCCGGTACAGGTACCATTGACCGTGATGGTAATGTGGGGGATATTGGAGGTATTGATAAAAAAGTTGTGGCTTCGGCTAGAGAAGGTGCCGCGATTTTCTTTGCCCCAGATAACCCTGTTAGCGAAGAAGAAAAGGCAGCACATCCTGATGCGAAAAACAACTACCAAACAGCCCTAGAAGCAGCTAAAACAATCAAGACAGATATGAAAATAGTGCCAGTTAAAACCCTACAAGATGCAATTGATTACTTGAAAAACAATCCCTAGTTTTTAAGTGAAGTTTCCAAACTAGCGCACAAACAGAGAAGATGGTATAATAGTCAAATGGTTCAATTATTATTCACTCTAAGCAGTCACATACTCTTTATTTATGTGAGTTTTTACCTTTTAAAGAATCTTGTTAGATGGGAAAAAGTCTTAAAAGTAACAGCTGAGAACACAGGAAAAGTTCGTTTATTAGTAGCCTTTTTCAGTATTGTCATGGGCTACATCATGAGTTCTTTCTTTATCAGCCTATATCAGTTGTGGCAAGAAGCGCTTAGAGGATTATTATAAAATCAAGAGTAAAGGAAATAAGTATGGAAAAAATTGTGGTTCAAGGTGGCGATAATCGTCTGGTAGGAAGTGTTACGATTGAAGGAGCAAAGAATGCAGTCTTGCCTTTGTTGGCAGCGACTATTCTAGCAAGTGAAGGAAAGACCGTCTTGCAGAATGTTCCTATCTTGTCAGATGTTTTCACTATGAATCAGGTGGTTCGTGGTTTGAATGCCAAGGTGGATTTTGATGAGGAAGCTCATCTTGTCGAGGTGGATGCGACTGGCGATATCACAGAGGAGGCTCCCTACAAGTATGTTAGCAAGATGCGCGCATCTATCGTTGTCTTGGGTCCAATTCTTGCCCGTGTAGGTCATGCCAAGGTATCCATGCCAGGTGGTTGTACGATTGGTAGCCGTCCTATTGATCTTCATTTGAAAGGTCTAGAAGCTATGGGGGCTAAGATTAGTCAGACAGCTGGTTACATCGAAGCCAAGGCTGATCGCTTACATGGAGCTCATATCTATATGGATTTCCCAAGTGTTGGTGCTACTCAGAACTTGATGATGGCAGCGACGCTGGCTGATGGGGTGACAGTGATTGAAAATGCTGCGCGTGAGCCTGAGATTGTTGACCTAGCCATTCTCCTCAATGAAATGGGAGCCAAGGTTAAAGGTGCTGGTACAGAGACCATTACCATTACCGGTGTTGAGAAACTTCATGGTACGACTCACAATGTAGTCCAAGACCGTATCGAAGCAGGAACCTTTATGGTAGCTGCTGCCATGACTGGTGGTGATGTCTTGATTAAAGACGCTGTCTGGGAGCACAACCGTCCCTTGATTGCCAAGTTGCTTGAAATGGGAGTGGAAGTGACAGAGGAGACTGAAGGGATTCGAGTTCGCTCTCAACTAGAAAATCTAAAAGCTGTTCATGTGAAAACCTTGCCCCACCCAGGATTTCCAACAGATATGCAGGCTCAATTTACAGCCTTGATGACTGTCGCAAAAGGCGAATCAACTATGGTGGAGACAGTTTTCGAAAATCGTTTCCAACATCTAGAAGAAATGCGTCGCATGGGCTTGCACTCGGAGATTATCCGTGATACAGCTCGTATTGTTGGTGGACAAGCTTTGCAGGGGGCAGAAGTTCTTTCAACTGACCTTCGTGCCAGTGCAGCCTTGATTTTGACAGGTTTGGTAGCGCAAGGAGAAACCGTTGTTGGTAAATTGGTTCACTTGGATAGAGGTTACTACCGTTTCCATGAGAAGTTGGCGCAGCTAGGTGCTAAGATTCAGCGGATTGAGGCAAGTGATGAAGATGAATAAGAAATCAAGCTACGTAATCAAGCGTTTACTTTTAGTCATCATAGTACTGATTTTAGGTGTTTTAGCCCTAGGAATCGGTCTAATGGTAGGCTATGGAATCTTGGGCAAGGGTCAAGACCCATGGGCTATCCTGTCTCCAGCAAAATGGCAGGAATTGATTCATAAATTTACAGGAAATTAGGCTGGGAGACCAGCCTTTTTATAAAGAATAAGGAGAAATATGAACAAAAAAACAAGACAGACACTAATCGGACTACTAGTGTTATTGCTTTTATCTGCGGGAAGCTATTATATCAAGCAGATGCAGTCGACAGCTAATAGTCCCAAAACCAAGCTTAGTCAGAAAAAACAAGCGCCTGAAGCTCCTAGTCAAGAATTGGCAGAGAGTGTCTTAACAGACGCAGTCAAGAGTCAAATAAAAGGGAGTCTGGAGTGGAATGGCTCAGGTGCTTTTATCGTCAATGGTAATAAAACAAATCTAGATGCCAAGGTTTCAAGTAAGCCCTACGCTGACAATAAAACAAAGACAGTGGGTAAGGAAACGGTACCAACGGTAGCTAATGCCCTCTTGTCTAAGGCCACTCGCCAGTACAAGAATCGTGAAGAAACTGGGAATGGTTCGACTTCTTGGACTCCACCAGGCTGGCATCAGGTCAAGAATCTAAAGGGTACTTATACCCATGCGGTCGATAGAGGTCACTTGTTAGGCTATGCCTTAATCGGTGGCTTGGATGGTTTTGATGCCTCGACAAGCAATCCTAAAAACATTGCTGTTCAAACAGCCTGGGCAAATCAGGCTCAAGCCGAGGATTCGACTGGTCAAAATTATTATGAAAGCATGGTGCGTAAGGCCTTGGATAAAAACAAGCGTGTCCGTTACCGTGTAACTCTTTATTATGCTTCAAACGAGGATTTAGTTCCTTCAGCTTCACAGATTGAAGCCAAGTCTTCAGACGGAGAATTGGAATTTAATGTTCTAGTTCCCAATGTTCAAAAGGGACTTCAACTGGATTACCGAACTGGAGAAGTAACTGTAACTCAGTAAAAGATAAGATAAACTCCTATGTCACTTGTGGATGTAGGGGTTCTTTTTTACTAGTTTAAGCAGAGCTACAATAGACACTGATACTCAATGAAAATCAAAGTGCAAACTAGGAAGCTAGCCGCAGGTTTCTCAAAGCACAGCTTTGAGGTTGCAGATAAAGCTGACGTGGTTTAAAGAGATTTTCGAAGAGTATGAGAAAAAATAATATGTACTGGACTATATTTTGTGATATAATAAAAGATAAGATACTATTTTAGGAGAAGAACTATGGAAGACCCAAGTAGTCAGAATTTGTTGCTACAATTTGTTTTGTTGTTTATCTTGACGGTGTTAAATGCCTTTTTCTCAGCCACAGAAATGGCCATGGTGTCACTAAACCGTGCGCGGGTTGAACAGAAGGCAGAAGAAGGAGATAGACGCTATATTCGTCTGCTGAAGGTATTAGAAAATCCTAACCACTTTTTATCAACCATTCAAGTAGGGATTACCCTGATTACGATCTTATCAGGGGCGAGTTTGGCAGAAACTCTAGGACGAGAAATTGCATCTTGGCTTGGAAATGGCGAAACAGCTTATGCCGTTGCAAGTTTTCTATCTTTAGCATTTTTGACTTATATTTCCATCGTTTTTGGGGAATTGTATCCTAAGAGAATTGCTCTTAATCTAAAGGATGCCTTGGCCATTCGTACAGCGCCAGTTATCATTGGGCTTGGGAAACTAGTTAGTCCCTTTGTTTGGCTCTTGTCTGCATCTACCAATCTCTTGAGTCGCTTGACTCCGATGACCTTTGACGATGCTGACGAAAAAATGACCCGTGATGAAATTGAGTACATGTTGACAAATAGTGAAGAAACACTAGATGCTGACGAAATTGAGATGTTACAAGGGATTTTTTCACTGGACGAATTAATGGCCAGAGAAGTCATGGTTCCTCGGACGGATGCCTTCATGGTCGATATTCAGGATGAGAGTCAAACCATCATCCAAAGTATTTTAAAACAAAATTATTCTCGTATCCCTGTCTATGATGGCGACAAGGATAACGTGATTGGGATTATTCACACTAAGAGTCTCCTTAAGGCGGGCTTTGTGGACGGTTTTGACAATATTGTTTGGAAGAAAATCTTACAAGATCCACTTTTTGTTCCTGAAACCATTTTTGTGGATGACTTGCTAAAAGAACTGCGCAATACCCAAAGACAAATGGCAATCTTGCTGGATGAATACGGTGGGATGGCTGGTTTGGTGACACTTGAAGACCTCTTAGAGGAAATCGTTGGGGAAATCGATGACGAAACAGATAAGGCTGAAATCGAAGTTCATAAAATTGGAGAAGATACTTATATTGTTCAAGGTACCATGAATCTCAATGATTTTAATGACTACTTCGATGTCGAACTGGCAAGTGATGACGTTGATACCATCGCTGGTTACTATTTGACAGGAGTTGGGACCATTCCAACGACTGAGAAACTCAGTTATGAATTAGTCAGCCAAAACAAACAGCTTATCCTGACCAATGATAAAGTGAAAAATGGACGTGTTACCAAGGTAAAAGTCCAAATCACAGAAGTCGAAATAGAAGAAGAAACAGAGTAAATTAGAGGCTTTTGTCATCATGAGTGACAAAGCTTTTTTCAGTTGTTTTAAAAGGGAATAGTATCCTCGAAAAACTCAGCCCCAACCTTGCCCCAAAAGTTTTTTAAAGTTATACGTATTTATTCGAGGAAAAAGAAAAAAGCCCTTTAAATTGGGCTTTCTGTCTTGATAAATTCCGATAAATTCGGTATTGAAAGGCGGTAGACGGATTTGAACCGACGATCAAGCTTTTGCAGAGCCGTGCCTTACCACTTGGCTATACCGCCTTAACGTTTATTATTATACCTTGAAAATGATTTTCAGTCAATAGCTTTTTCAGATTTTTTGTGTTAATAAGCCTAAATATTCTGAAAATTCGTTTACTTTTATTGAAATATCTTAAAATATATGGTATAATCAATAATAACCTATACTTTATAAGAGGAGTAAATAAATGAAAAAAAGTCAAGTGCTTGCTGTAGCGGGAGCTACCTTATTAGCGTCAGGAGTTCTAGCTGCGTGTTCAAACACTAGTTCAAATAATGCTAAACTAGCAAAAGATTACCAATATGTTTATCAAACAGATCCAGAAACCTTGGATTATATCGTTAGCAATATTGATTCAACATCTTTCGTCACAACAAATGCTGTAGATGGTTTGTTGGCTAACGATAAATATGGTAATCTGGTTCCTTCTATTGCTGAATCATGGACAGTTTCAAAAGATGGTTTGACTTATACTTATAAAATCCGTAAGGATGCTAAATGGGTAACTGCAGAGGGAGAAGAGTACGCTCCTGTCACTGCTAAAGACTTCGTTACTGGTTTGAAACATGCGGTAGATGGAAAATCAAAAGGACTTTCAATCGTTAGCTCTTCTATTAAAGGATTAGAAGCCTATATCAAGGGTGAAACAAGCGATTTTTCAACCGTTGGAGTAAAAGCGCTTGATGATCAAACATTAGAATATACCTTGAACCAGCCAGAAACTTTCTGGAATGACAAGACAACTAGTGGTGTTTTGATGCCGGTTAATGAAGAATTCTTAACTTCAAAAGGGGAAGGTTTTGGTGCCCCAACCGATGCTAACTCTATTCTTTATAACGGTCCATTTGTCTTAAAATCTGTAACTCCAAAATCATCTATCGAGATGGCTAAAAATGATGCTTACTGGGACAAAGAAAATGTAAAAATTGAGAACGTTAAGTTCACTTTCTGGGATGGTAAGGACCAAGATGTGATTGCTAAAGGTTTTGCTGATGGTCAATATAGCAAGGCTCGTATCTTCCCTACAAGTTCTACATATGAAAAATATGCAGCTGACTTTAAAGATAACATTTACTTTAATGAACCAGGTGCGGGTGTTGCAACTGTCAGCTTGAACTATGGCCGTACAACCTATAACAACACTGCCAAAACAAGTGATGCCCAAAAGACATCTACTCAGAAAGCATTGCTAAATAAGGAATTCCGTCAAGCCTTGAACTTTGCAGTGGACCGTGCTTCTTATTCAGCTCAAACAAATGGTACTGATGGAGCTGCAGTAGCCATCCGTAATACATTTGCACCATATAATCTTCAAGTTGGTAAGAAAACATTTGGTGAATTGGTACAAGATAGCTTGGCTAAGACAAATTCTTCTACTTGGTCAAACGTGTCTCTAGCAGATTCTCAAAATGGACTTTACAATGAAGAAAAAGCTAAAGAAGTCTTTGCTAAAGCTAAATCAAGCTTGCAAGCTGAAGGTGTTGAATTCCCAATCCACTTGGATGCCTTGGTTATCCAAGAATCAACAGCGGTTGTAAACCGTGTTCAATCATTGAAACAATCAATTGAAAAAGTATTGGGTTCAGATAATGTTGTTGTAGACTTACAACAAATGACTCAAGCAGAAGCTTTACCAATTTCATTTAGCGCTCCAACAGCTAAAGAACAAGACTGGGATATCCATACCTTGCTAGGATGGAACCCTGACTATCAAGATCCTTCTACTTTCTTGGATCAATTCGTCCTTAAGGGAGGAAGCACTCGCCTTTACCTTGGTATTGACCAAAACACAGATGCATCAGTAGTAAGCAAACTTGGTTTAGCTGACTATGGAAAATTACTTGATGACGCAAACAGCGAAAACCAAGATGTTCAAAAACGTTATGAAAAATACGCAGTAGCACAAGCTTGGTTGACTGACAATGCTTTGACAATTCCAGTAATGGCTTCTCCTAAAGAAACAGCCGTTTCATATGTTTCAAAAGTTCTACCATTTAGCTCTTCATATTCTGTAGCCGGCCTTAAAGGTGAAAATTCAGGATACTTGAAGTACACTGAAGTTGGCGAAAAAGCAATTACCAAAGAAGAGTATGAAAAAGCTCGTGAAAAATGGTTGAAAGAAAAGACTGAGTCAAACGAGAAAGCTCAAAAAGAATTGGCAAGTCATGTGAAGTAAATAATTTTCAATAGAACTTTCTCTCCATGAGGAGAAGGTTCTTTTGGGATTTTTAAAGGAAATGATATGAAAAAATATATTTTTATGCGTGTTTTGCGGTCATTGGTTTCTATCTTCTTAGTAACAACTTTGACTTACACGATTATCTATACAATGGTTCCTCGAAAATTGATTTTCAAACAGGATACCAACTACAACAAGATTGCGACAACGGCTGATAAACGTGATAACTATGAGAATACTGTTTATGAGCGTATGGGCTATATCGAGTACTACGATACCAAAGAGTTGCAAGAAAAAGCTAGCCAGATGGATGCTTCTGTAACCGTTGAAGCTAATGACACCAACAAGGCTATCTATGAAAAATACATCAAACAAATCGGTCATGGTTGGACCTTGGGAGAATTTACTGAAAGTGGCCAATTCTACGCTACTCGTGAAATCCCAATTTTTGAACGTGTTTTTCACTTCTATGCTAACTTGATTGATATTGACCATACTAATAAAATTCAAGACCCTGAAAATCCAGACTTGAAACGTTACCTTCGTTTCGAAAACGATCCAGCTATCGGATGGTCCTTGGTCGGTTCAGGAACTAAACACAAATATCTCTTGTACTTCAACAGTCAGTTCCCATTTGTGCATCAAAACTTTGTGAACATTAATTTAGGTGACTCTTATCCAACCTATGCTAATAGCCCTGTTTTACAGGTTATTACTCAAGGACAAGGGCAAACAAAAACATCTCAAGTTCAGTTCCCAACAGGTAAGAAAACTTCTTCTGTAAATATTTACTCAAGAACCTACAAATCACCTAGTCAGGCTGACTCTCGTGAAGTAGCTAACTATGGGAAAGATGACCCATATACTGCAACTGAAAGTAACTACCAATATCCTTCTATGATTGCTAGCTCTGCTGTCGTTGGATTGATTGGTTTGGTAATTTCTTATGCGATTGCTGTGCCGCTTGGTTCAGCTATGGCTCGCTTCAAGAACACTTGGATTGATAGCTTCTCAACAGGGGCTTTGACCTTCTTGATGGCTCTTCCAACAATTGCCTTGGTTTATATCGTTCGTTTGGCTGGTTCTTCAATCGGCTTGCCAGATTCATTCCCTATCTTGGGTGCTGGAGATTGGCGTTCGTATGTTTTACCAGCAGTTATCCTTGGTTTGTTGGGTGCTCCTGGTACAGCTATTTGGATTCGTCGTTACATGATTGACTTGCAATCACAAGACTTTGTTCGTTTTGCTCGTGCCAAAGGTTTGTCTGAAAAAGAAATTTCAAACAAACACATCTTTAAAAATGCCATGGTTCCGCTGGTTTCAGGAATTCCTGGTGCTGTTATCGGGGTTATCGGTGGTGCAACCCTTACTGAAACAGTCTTCGCCTTCCCAGGTATGGGTAAAATGTTGATTGACTCTGTAAAAGCATCTAATAACTCTATGGTCGTTGGTCTTGTCTTCATCTTTACATGTATTTCTATCTTCTCACTTCTTTTGGGAGATATTTGGATGACTATTATTGACCCACGTATTAAATTGACTGAGAAAGGAGGCAAATAATGTCTACAATCGATAAAGAAAAATTTCAGTTTGTAAAACGTGATGATTTTGCCTCTGAAGCCATTGATGCGCCAGCTTATTCATACTGGGGTTCAGTGTTTAGACAATTTATGAAGAAAAAATCAACTGTAGTCATGTTGGGAATCTTGGTAGCCATCATTTTGATGAGTTTCATCTACCCAATGTTTTCTAAGTTTGATTTTAATGATGTCAGCAAGGTAAACGACTTTAGTGCTCGTTATATCAAGCCAAATGCTGAGCATTGGTTCGGTACAGACAGTAACGGTAAATCTCTTTTTGACGGCGTCTGGTTCGGAGCTCGTAACTCTATCCTCATTTCTGTGATTGCGACAGTGATTAACTTGGTTATCGGTGTTTTTGTCGGTGGTATTTGGGGAATTTCAAAATCAGTTGACCGCGTGATGATGGAAGTTTATAACGTCATCTCAAACATCCCATCTCTTTTGATTGTTATTGTCTTGACTTACTCAATCGGAGCTGGATTCTGGAATCTGATTTTTGCCATGAGTGTAACAACATGGATTGGGATTGCCTTCATGATCCGTGTGCAAATCTTGCGTTATCGTGACTTGGAATACAACTTGGCGTCACGTACTTTGGGAACACCGACCTTGAAGATTGTTGCCAAGAATATCATGCCTCAATTGGTATCTGTTATTGTGACAACGATGACCCAAATGCTTCCAAGCTTTATCTCATACGAAGCCTTCTTGTCTTTCTTCGGTCTTGGATTACCGATTACAGTGCCAAGTTTGGGTCGTTTGATTTCGGATTATTCACAAAACGTTACAACCAATGCTTACTTGTTCTGGATTCCATTGACAACTCTTGTCCTGGTATCCTTGTCCCTTTTCGTAGTTGGTCAAAACTTAGCGGATGCTAGTGATCCACGTACACATAGATAGGAGTAGAAATGACAAAAGAAAAAAATGTAATTTTGACTGCTCGCGATATTGTCGTGGAATTTGACGTTCGTGACAAAGTATTGACAGCTATTCGCGGCGTTTCTCTTGAACTAGTTGAAGGAGAAGTATTAGCCCTGGTAGGTGAGTCAGGATCAGGGAAATCTGTTTTGACAAAGACTTTCACAGGTATGCTTGAAGAAAATGGTCGTATTGCTCAAGGAAGTATTGACTACCGTGGTCAGGATTTGACATCTCTATCTTCTCACAAAGATTGGGAACAAATTCGTGGTGCTAAGATTGCGACTATCTTCCAAGATCCGATGACTAGTTTGGACCCAATTAAAACAATTGGTAGTCAGATTACAGAAGTTATTGTAAAACACCAAGGAAAAACAGCTAAAGAAGCGAAAGAATTGGCGATTGACTACATGAATAAGGTTGGGATTCCAGATGCAGATAGACGTTTTGATGAATACCCATTCCAATATTCTGGAGGAATGCGTCAACGTATCGTTATTGCGATTGCCCTTGCCTGCCGACCTGATGTCTTGATTTGTGACGAGCCAACGACTGCCTTGGATGTAACCATCCAAGCACAGATTATTGATTTGCTGAAATCCTTGCAAAACGAGTACCATTTCACAACAATCTTTATCACTCACGACCTTGGTGTGGTAGCAAGTATTGCGGATAAGGTAGCGGTGATGTATGCAGGAGAAATCGTTGAATATGGAACTGTTGAGGAAGTCTTCTATGACCCTCGCCATCCATATACATGGAGTCTCTTGTCTAGCTTGCCTCAGCTTGCTGATGATAAAGGGGATCTTTACTCAATCCCAGGAACACCTCCGTCACTTTATACTGACCTGAAAGGGGATGCCTTTGCCTTGCGTTCAGACTATGCAATGCAGATTGACTTCGAACAAAAAGCTCCTCAATTCTCAGTATCAGAGACACATTGGGCTAAAACTTGGCTACTTCATGAGGATGCTCCAAAAGTAGAAAAACCAGCTGTGATTGCAAATCTCCATGATAAGATTCGTGAAAAAATGGGATTTGCCCATCTGGCTGACTAGGAGGAAGGAAATGTCTGAAAAATTAGTAGAAATCAAAGATTTAGAAATTTCCTTCGGTGAAGGAAGTAAGAAGTTTGTCGCGGTTAAAAATGCTAACTTCTTTATCAACAAGGGAGAAACGTTCTCGCTTGTAGGTGAGTCAGGTAGTGGGAAAACAACTATTGGTCGTGCGATAATCGGTCTAAATGATACAAGTAATGGTGATATTATTTTTGATGGTCAAAAGATTAATGGTAAGAAATCGCGTGAACAAGCTGCGGAATTGATTCGTCGAATCCAGATGATTTTCCAAGACCCTGCAGCAAGTTTGAATGAACGTGCCACTGTTGATTATATTATTTCTGAAGGTCTTTACAATCATCATCTGTTCAAAGATGAAGAAGAACGTAAAGAGAAAGTTAAAAATATTATCCGTGAAGTGGGGCTTCTTGCTGAGCATTTGACTCGTTACCCTCATGAGTTTTCAGGTGGTCAACGTCAACGTATCGGTATTGCCCGTGCCTTGGTCATGCAACCAGACTTTGTTATTGCGGATGAGCCCATTTCAGCCTTGGACGTTTCTGTACGTGCCCAAGTCTTGAACTTGCTCAAAAAATTCCAAAAAGAACTCGGTTTGACCTATCTCTTTATAGCCCATGACTTGTCTGTCGTTCGCTTTATTTCAGATCGTATCGCAGTTATTTACAAGGGTGTTATTGTAGAGGTTGCAGAAACAGAAGAATTGTTTAACAACCCAATTCATCCATATACTCAAGCCTTGCTTTCAGCGGTACCAATCCCAGATCCAATCTTGGAACGTAAGAAGGTCTTGAAGGTTTACGACCCAAGTCAACACGACTATGAGACTGATAAGCCATCTATGGTAGAAATCCGTCCAGGTCACTATGTTTGGGCTAACCAAGCCGAATTGGCGCGTTACCAACAAGGGTTAAACTAATAGTGGTTTTATAATTTCCATGTCAACTTTTATGGAAATTATAAACCTTTTTTTGTTGGACTTATTTGAAAAAACTTTGATAGTGGCTTGAAAGAATTTTCGAAAAATTTTAAAAAATTCTGAAATATTCTTGACAGGTGATGAAAAAGGTGGTAAGATAGGAAACATCAAAAAAGAAAGCAGAAAAAGAAATGAATAAGAAACAAGCTGTAACGATGAATCAAAACTTTTACTTTAGCTACTTTAGATAGTGTTTGTAGACATGTCACCATG
The DNA here is from genome assembly GCF_041432365.1 of Streptococcus sp. 20925_1_69. Lineage (GTDB taxonomy): Bacteria > Bacillota > Bacilli > Lactobacillales > Streptococcaceae > Streptococcus. The sequence goes on along the minus strand of NZ_JAPVZL010000006.1, from coordinate 78,545 downwards.
GATGCAAACAGTTCAAGCAATTTGTTTGTATCTATGTGGCTAAGATTTTTGATTGTGGTCCATATAGATGAATATCTAAATGGACTAGCTAAGTTGTAACTTGTTAGATTATTTCAAGCATCCGTTTAGATAGTATCTAGGCGGTTTTTTGTTTTATCTTTTCTGAGAAGGAGTTTCATTATGAAAGTTGTTCGAAAATTACTAGCACCCCTCTTGGTAGTGGGGATTCTCTTGACCTCTCTGATCAGTTTGCATCAGTTGAAGGCAGATAAGAAAAAAGATGTTTTTCGTATCGGTATTTCGCAGTTTATTACTCATCAATCTTTGGACGCTACTAGAGAAGGGTTTGTGGATGAGTTGGCCAAGCAAGGCTATATTGAAGGAAAAAATATCGAGATTGATTTGCAAAATGCACAGGGTGAGCAAAGAAATCTAAAAACCATTTCCCAGCAACTAGCAGAATCTAGTGATGTCGTTCTAGCCATCGCAACGCCTTCTGCTCAGAGCTTGGCTAATACAACACAAACGACACCGGTTATCTTTTCAGCGGTAACAGACCCTGTCAGTGCCAAGTTAGTTGAGTCAAGAGAGCATCCTGGGGGCAATGTAACTGGGACAAGCGATCAGTCATCAGATGCCATTTCAACCCAAATCAATTTGATAAAGAAAGTGTTGCCAAAAGCTAAAACGATTGGAATTCTCTATACTCAGAGCGAGCCAAACTCAGTTGTCCAAAAGGATGAAGCTAAGCGACTTCTGGAAGAAAAAGGATTTACCGTTGTTGAAAAAACAATCTTGGACAGCAACAACGTCAAGGCGGCAGCAGAAAGCTTGATGGCAGAGGTAGATATGGTTTTTGTACCAACGGATAATATCATTTCATCAACCATGGAAACAGTTAAGCAGGTTTCTATTAAACACAAGATTCCAGTATTCGGTGGTTCAACAGAAATGATTGCTGTTGGTGGCTTGTATAACTACGGAACCAATTATGAAGAATTGGGAAGACAGACAGCTCGAATGCTGGTTCGTGTTTTAAAAGGTGAGAAGCCAGAAAATATAGCAGTTGAGTTGCCTGAAAAACTGGAATTGCATACCAATCAAGAAATGGCAGATGCATTGGGAATTGATATCAGTAAGTTAGAAGGCAAGGAATAAGGAGGTTTAAGATGAATTTTGTATTATCTAGTTTATCAGAAGGTTTATTGTGGTCGATTATGGCTATTGGGGTCTACTTGACTTTCCGTATTTTGGATATTGCGGATATGACAGCTGAGGGAGCCTTTCCTTTGGGTGCAGCTGTCGTTGTATCTCAGATACAGGCAGGGACAAATCCTTGGATTGCGACCGTGCTAGCTTTGCTGGCAGGTATGGTAGCAGGTCTTGTATCAGGAATGCTCCACACCAAGATGAAAATTCCAGCTCTCTTGACAGGGATTGTGACCTTGACAGGGCTCTATTCAATCAATATTAAAATCATGGGAAGTGTGCCCAATCTTTCCTTGGGAGATTCTTCAACTGTCTTTAAACAGTTGGCGAGCTTAGGGCTGACAACTGAAGAAGCTGTTTTCTCACTCAGTTTAGCCTGTCTCTTACTTGTTTGTTTGGTCTTGACCCTGTTGATGAAAACAGAGATTGGTTTGGTCTTGCGTTCGACTGGGGACAATATTCCGATGAGTGAGGCAAATGGGGTCAATGTCGACACTATGAAGATTGTTGGTTACATGATTTCAAACGGTTTGATTGCCCTATGTGGTTCCTTGTTTGCCCAAAATGATGGATTTTCAGATGTGACTTCTGGGACAGGAACTATCGTTGTTGGTTTGAGTGCGGTGATTATTGCGGAAGTCTTGATACACGACTTGACCATTGGAGGTCGCCTGTTATCCATCGGAATCGGTGCCATTGTTTACCGTTTGATTATTTTAAATATCTATGAAATTCCAAATCTAGATCAAAATCTGGTTCGTCTCTTTAATGCAATCTTGCTCGCCTTAGTTTTATTTGCGCCAGAATTGCAAAAGAGATTAAAGATTCGTGGTCTGAAATTGAGAAATGAATAGGAGGAGAAAGTTATGGCAAGTTTGTTAACACTTGAAAATATTCACAAAACATTTGAAGCAGGGACGGTCAATGAGAACCATGTCCTCAAAGGATTAGATTTAGAGGTTGAAGAGGGAGATTTTATCTCTGTGATTGGTGGAAATGGAGCAGGCAAATCTACCTTGATGAATATCTTGGCTGGCAATCTATCGGTGGATGAAGGGGACCTTTTATTGGCAGGCAAATCCATTAAAAATCTGAGTGTAAGAAAGAGAGCCAAGGATATCGCTCGTGTTTTTCAAGATCCTAAGATGGGAACAGCTTCGCGTTTGACGATTGAGGAGAATATGGCTATTGCCTTGAGACGTGGGCAAAAGAGAGGGCTTGGCTGGGGTGTGAAGGAGAAGGATAGAATCCAGTTCCAAGAAGCCTTGAAAGAGTTGAATATTGGCCTTGAAAACCGCTTGAAAGTGGATACTCAATACCTTTCAGGAGGACAAAGACAGGCCTTGACCCTAGTCATGGCAGCCTTGGTGAAACCTAAGCTCTTGCTGTTAGATGAACACACTGCGGCACTTGACCCGAAAACGAGTCAAATGGTGATGGATTTGACGCAAAAGATTGTGGAGCACCATCAGTTAACCACTCTGATGATTACTCATGATATGAATCATGCGATTGAGTACGGGAATCGTCTCATTATGCTCTATCAGGGCAAGATAGTGGTGGATGTCAAAGGAGAAGAGAAAAAGAATCTAACAGTTGAAGATCTCATGCATCTCTTCCAGAAAAATAGTGGGCAAAGTTTAGTTAGCGATGAATTGGTTTTGGGATAAAGAAAAAGGCTGAGATGTGGCTCAATAATTTCTATGTCACAGAAGTGGAAATGGATTTACCAGTAGCCTACCAAAATGGACAAATTTTGCTTTCCAATTATGAAGATGCAGAAGTGTCTGAAAAAATTCTACTCAGACCGCATCAAACACTGGCTATTTATGTAAATTAATACTCTTCGAAAATCCAATTCAAACCGTGTCAGCTCTATCTGCAACCTCAAAACAGTGTTTTGAGCAGCCTGCGGCTAGCTTCCTAGTTTGCTCTTTGATTTTCATTGAGTATAAACTCAGTAAGGAGCCCTCTTTTGCAGAAAAGCAGGGTTCTTTTTGCTGTCTATTCCATTCCTGAAAGCGTAAAACAAACTAGTCAGGGTGGCTAGTTTGTGGTATAATGAAAGAGACTTAAAAAGAAACAGGAGAAATATGATGGATTTACTATTAGCAATTGTATTGATTGTGCTAGCTTTTCTAGGAGGAGCTCTTGGAGGAATGTACTTGATTCGTAAGCAAATCGAAAAAGAATTCGCTGACAACCCACGTTTGAATGCTGAAGCAGTTCGTACTCTTTTGAGTGCAAATGGTCAAAAACCAAGCGAAGCTAAGGTACAACAAGTTTACCACCAAATCATCCGCCAACAAAAGGCAGCCCTTGCTAACAATAAAAAGAAAAAATAAATAAGGAAAAGTCTGGGATGAAAGTTCCAGACTTCTCACTATGTTGGCTAAGGGTTTAGGAATGAGACTTTTTCCTTGCATTCTATTGATATTTGATTATGATTAAGAGAGATAGTTGTTGCTTAGGCTGTCATTATTCAGTTCATAAGGAACGGTAATCATAATGAACTATCAATCAGAAAAAAGACTAGAAAGAAGACTGTATGGATAATCGACCAATTGGTTTTTTGGATTCGGGTGTCGGGGGCTTGACCGTTGTGCGCGAGCTCATGCGCCAGCTTCCCCATGAAGAAATCGTCTATATTGGAGATTCGGCGCGGGCGCCCTATGGTCCCCGTCCTGCTGAGCAAATTCGTGAATATACTTGGCAGTTGGTTAACTTTCTTTTGACCAAGGATGTCAAGATGATTGTCATTGCTTGTAATACTGCGACTGCGGTCGTTTGGGAAGAAATCAAGGCTCAACTAGATATTCCTGTCCTAGGTGTGATTTTGCCAGGAGCTTCGGCAGCTATCAAGTCCAGTCAAGGTGGGAAAATCGGAGTGATTGGAACACCCATGACGGTCCAATCTGACATTTATCGTCAAAAAATTAACGATCTGGATCCAGATTTACAGGTGGAGAGTTTGGCCTGTCCCAAGTTTGCTCCCTTGGTGGAGTCGGGTGCCCTGTCAACAAGTGTTACCAAGAAAGTGGTCTATGAAACCCTGCGTCCCTTGGTTGGAAAGGTGGATAGCCTGATTTTGGGTTGTACCCATTATCCACTGCTCAGACCTATTATTCAAAATGTCATGGGACCCAAGGTTCAGCTCATTGATAGTGGGGCAGAGTGCGTACGGGATATCTCAGTCTTACTCAATTATTTTGAAATCAATCGTGGTCGCGATGCCGGACCACTTAATCACCGTTTTTACACAACAGCCAGCAGCCAAAGTTTTGCACAAATTGCTGAAGAATGGCTGGAAAAAGAAATTCATGTGGAGCATGTAGAATTATGACAAATAAAATTTATGAATACAAGGATGACCAGGACTGGTATGTTGGTTCTTATAGTATTTTTGGTGGCATCCGGACGTTGACTGATGAAGACTTGGATTTTCCTCTAGTTGAATTGGCCAAAATCTTTCGAGACGAGGAACAAGGTTTTCCACTTTCAGTTACTGTTTTACGCTATGGTTCTCTCTACCGTTTATTGTCTTTTGTAGTAGATATCCTCAACCAAGAAATGGGACGAAATTTGGAAGTCATCCAACGTCAGGGAGCCCTGCTCTTGGTTGAAAATGGACAACTCCTGCATGTAGAATTGCCTAAAGAAGGTGTTGATGTAGAAGTTTTCTTTGAGACAAACAAGGTCAGAGAAACTCTATTGATTGCGACTCGAAACGAGGGCAAGACCAAGGAATTTCGAGCTATCTTTGACAAGCTAGGCTACGATGTGGAAAATCTCAATGATTATCCTGACCTGCCTGAAGTAGCAGAAACAGGCATGACCTTCGAAGAAAATGCCCGTCTCAAGGCAGAAACGATTTCCCAATTAACGGGCAAGATGGTTCTGGCAGATGATTCTGGACTGAAAGTTGATGTTTTGGGCGGTTTGCCTGGTGTCTGGTCGGCTCGTTTTGCAGGCGTCGGAGCAACTGACCGTGAAAACAACGCCAAGCTCTTGCACGAATTGGCCATGGTCTTTGAACTCAAGGACCGCTCGGCTCAGTTCCACACAACCCTAGTCGTAGCCAGTCCAAACAAGGAAAGTTTGGTTGTTGAAGCAGACTGGCCAGGCTATATTAACTTTGAACCCAAGGGTGAAAATGGCTTCGGCTATGATCCTCTTTTCCTTGTAGGAGAGACAGGCAAGTCATCAGCTGAATTAACCCTTGAAGAAAAAAATAGTCAATCTCACCGTGCCTTAGCCGTTAAGAAACTTTTGGAGGTATTTCCATCATGGCAAAGCAAACCATCATTGTAATGAGCGATTCTCATGGCGATAGCTTGATTGTGGAAGAAATCCGTGATCGCTATGTGGGCAAAGTTGATGCCGTTTTTCATAACGGCGATTCTGAACTGCGTCCTGATTCCCCACTTTGGGAGGGAATCCGTGTAGTTAAAGGGAACATGGACTTCTACGCTGGCTATCCAGAACGTTTGGTGACTGAGCTTGGTTCGACCAAGATTATCCAAACTCATGGACACTTGTTTGACATTAATTTCAACTTTCAAAAGTTGGACTACTGGGCTCAGGAGGAAGAGGCTGATATCTGTCTCTATGGTCACTTGCATGTGCCAAGTGCTTGGATGGAAGGCAAAACCCTCTTTCTAAATCCAGGCTCTATCAGTCAACCACGTGGTACTATCAGAGAATGTCTCTATGCTCGTGTGGAGATTGATGACAGTTATTTCAAAGTGGACTTTTTGACACGAGACCATGAGGTGTATCCGGGCTTGTCCAAGGAGTTTAGCCGATGATTGCCAAGGAGTTTGAGACTTTCTTGTTGGGGCAAGAAGAAACTTTTTTGACCCCTGCTGAAAATCTAGCTGTGTTGATTGATACCCACAATGCGGATCATGCGACCCTCTTGCTCAGTCAGATGACCTATACCCGTGTTCCTGTTGTAACAGATGAAAAACAGTTTGTTGGGACGATTGGGCTCAGAGATATTATGGCTTATCAGATGGAGCATGACTTGAGTCAAGAAATTATGGCGGATACGGATATTGTTCATATGACCAAGACGGACGTAGCGGTTGTTTCGCCTGATTTTACCATTACGGAGGTCTTGCACAAGCTGGTAGATGAGTCCTTCTTGCCGGTTGTGGATGCGTCAGGGATTTTCCAAGGGATTATCACGCGCAAGTCTATCCTCAAGGCAGTCAATGCCCTCTTGCATGATTTTAGTAAGGAATATGAGATTCGATGCAAATGAGAGACAGGATTTCAGCCTTTTTAGAGGAAAAGCAGGGCTTATCTGCCAATTCCAAGCAGTCCTATAAGTATGATCTGGAACAATTTTTAGATTTGGTAGGCGAGCGGATTTCTGAGACCAGTCTCAAGATTTACCAAGCCCAGCTAGCCAATCTAAAAATCAGCGCCCAGAAGCGAAAGATTTCGGCCTGTAACCAATTTCTCTACTTTCTCTATCAAAAAGGAGAAGTGGATAGCTTTTATCGCTTGGAATTAGCCAAACAAGCTGAAAAGAAGACCGAAAAACCAGAACTGTTAGACCTAGACTCTTTTTGGCAGGAAAGCGACTATCCAGAGGGCCGCTTGCTAGCGCTCTTAATCCTAGAAATAGGACTTTTGCCGAGTGAGATTTTAGCCCTCAAGGTTGCAGATATCAATTTGGATTTTCAGGTGTTGCGAATCAAGAAGGCTTCCCAACAGAGGATTGTCACTATTCCTACGACCTTGCTTTCAGAATTGGAACCCTTGATGGGCCAGACCTATCTCTTTGAAAGGGGAGGAAAAGCCTATTCTCGTCAGTGGGCCTTCCGTCAGCTAGAGTCCTTTGTCAAGGAGAAAGGTTTTCCAGCCTTATCAGCCCAAGCCTTGCGGGAACAGTTCATTCTAAGACAAATAGAAAACAAGGTTGATTTGTACGAAATTGCAAAAAAATTAGGATTAAAAACAGTCCTGACCTTAGAAAAATATAGATAATGGATATTAAATTAAAAGATTTTGAAGGGCCTCTGGACTTACTTTTGCACCTAGTTTCTAAGTACCAGATGGATATTTACGATGTACCCATTACAGAAGTCATCGAACAGTATCTAGCCTATGTCTCAACCCTGCAGGCCATGCGTCTGGAAGTGACGGGTGAGTACATGGTCATGGCCAGTCAGCTCATGTTGATCAAGAGCCGCAAGCTTCTTCCAAAGGTAGCGGAAGTGACAGACTTGGAGGATGACCTAGAGCAGGATCTTCTTTCCCAAATTGAAGAATACCGCAAATTCAAGCTCTTGGGTGAGCACTTGGAAGCCAAGCACCAAGAACGGGCCCAGTACTATTCCAAAGCGCCGACAGAGTTGATTTACGAAGATGCGGAGCTTGTTCATGACAAGACGACCATTGACCTTTTTTTGGCTTTTTCAAATATCCTAGCCAAGAAAAAAGAGGAGTTCTCTCAGAATCACACGACCATCTTGCGGGATGAGTATAAGATTGAGGACATGATGGTTATCGTAAAAGAGTCCTTAACTGGACGAGATCAATTGCGCTTGCAGGATTTGTTTAAGGAAGCCCAGAATCTCCAAGAGGTCATCACCCTCTTTTTGGCAACCCTAGAGTTAATCAAAACCCAGGAGCTGATCCTCGTGCAAGAGGAGAGTTTCGGAGATATCTATCTCATGGAAAAGAAGGAAGAAAGTCAAGTGGCCCAAAGTTAGACTTGATAGAGAGGAAAGATGAGTACTTTAGCAGAAATAGAAGCGCTCTTGTTTGTAGCAGGCGAAGATGGGATTCGAGTCCGTCAGTTGGCTGAACTCCTATCGCTTCCCCCGACAGGCATCCAACAGAGTTTAGAAAAATTAGCCCATAAGTATGAAAAGGACCCAGATTCCAGTTTGGCTCTGATTGAGACAGGGGGCGCTTATAGATTGGTGACCAAGCCTCAATTTGCAGAGATTTTGAAGGAATACTCTAAGGCACCTATCAACCAGAGTTTATCTAGGGCTGCCCTTGAGACCTTGTCCATCATTGCTTACAAGCAACCCATCACACGGATAGAAATTGATGCCATTCGTGGGGTCAACTCGAGTGGGGCCTTAGCAAAGTTGCAGGCCTTTGACTTGATACGAGAAGACGGGAAAAAAGAAGTGTTGGGGCGCCCCAACCTCTATGTGACAACAGATTATTTCCTAGATTATATGGGAATTAACCATCTGGAAGAATTACCAGTGATTGATGAGCTTGAGATTCAAGCCCAAGAAAGCCAATTATTTGGTGAAAGGATAGAAGAAGATGAGAATCAATAAGTATATTGCCCACGCAGGTGTGGCCAGTAGGAGAAAAGCAGAAGAGCTGATCAAGCAAGGTTTGGTGACGGTTAACGGTCAAGTGGTACGTGAACTAGCAACGACCATCAAGTCAGGCGACAAGGTCGAAGTTGAAGGTCAACCTATCTACAACGAAGAAAAGGTCTACTATCTGCTTAACAAACCACGTGGTGTCATTTCTAGTGTGACAGATGACAAGGGTCGCAAGACGGTTGTCGACCTCTTGCCCAACGTGAAAGAGCGCATCTACCCTGTAGGTCGTTTGGACTGGGATACATCAGGAGTCTTGATTTTGACCAATGATGGGGATTTTACGGATGAAATGATTCACCCTCGTAATGAGATTGACAAGGTTTATGTCGCGCGTGTTAAAGGTGTGGCCAATAAGGACAATCTTCGTCCCTTGACCCGTGGACTTGAGATTGATGGCAAAAAAACCAAGCCAGCTGTCTATGAGATTCTCAAAGTGGATCCAGTCAAAAACCGTTCTGTGGTGCAGTTAACCATTCATGAAGGGCGTAACCATCAGGTTAAAAAGATGTTTGAAGCTGTCGGTCTTCAAGTGGATAAGTTATCACGGACACGTTTTGGACATCTAGACTTGACAGGACTCCGTCCAGGAGAATCCCGTCGTCTTAACAAAAAAGAAGTCAGCCAACTACACACCATGGCTGTAACCAAGAAATAATGAAACGAATTTTAATAGCGCCTGTGCGCTTTTACCAACGTTTTATCTCGCCAGCCTTTCCCCCCTCTTGTCGTTTTGAGCCTACCTGTTCAAACTATATGATTCAGGCTATCGAAAAACATGGCTTCAAGGGTGTTTTGATGGGCTTGGCTCGGATTTTACGTTGCCATCCCTGGTCGAAAACAGGCAAGGACCCCGTCCCAGACCATTTTTCCCTTAAACGGAATCAAGAAGAAAAATGAGGCTGGGTAAAAATATTTTAGTGAAATGATAAAAACGCATCCTATCAGGTTTGAGTGAGCTTGATAGGATGCGTTTTATCATGTAAAGATGTTAGTTGAGTTTGAAGTTGCTTATTTCAAGGCTTTTTGTGCGTCTTCAACCATGAGTTTTGTTGATTCAAGTCCGCCTCCGCTTAGATACCAGAGGTCTGGTGTTAGTTGGATAATCTTGCCATTTTTAGCAGCAGGAGTTTCAGCGATGAGGGCATTTTCTAGGACACCGTCGTTACTAGAGTTGTCTCCACCGATTGCAAGGGTACGGTTGATGACAAAGAGAATGTCAGGATTGATTTCTTTGACACTTTCAAAGCTGACTTCTTGTCCGTGGCGAGAATCTTCAAATTGAGTATCAGTTGGCTTGAATTTCAAGGTTTGGTACAAGAAAGAGAAACGAGATTGGGCACCAAAGGCAGCCATTTTTCCTTCGTTGAGGAGGATAGCAAGGGCTTTTTTGTCAGAGCTTTCATTTTTAGTAGCGACTTCTTGGATGCTCTTGTCTAGCTTGGCCAATTCTTCCTTGGCTTTCTGTGTACCAGTTTCACCAAAGGCGCTTGCTAAGGATTCGATATTAGCCTTGGTAGAAGTCCAGTAGTCGTCCTTGCTTGCTTGGAAGAGAACAGTCGGAGCAATTTCTTTGAATTTATCTACAAATTTTTGGGTACGTGGTGAAGCGATAATCAAATCTGGTTCAAGAGCAGCAATGGCTTCTAGGTCTGGTTCAACCATGGAACCAACATTCTTAACTTTTCCAGCTAGGTCTTTTAGATAAGTCGGAACAGTTTTTGTAGGCATTCCCACGATATTCTTTTCAAAACCTAAAGCGCGAATAGTATCCGCAGCACCGAGGTCAAAGGTAACAATTTTTTCAGGAACTTTTGAAAGTTTGACTTCGTCCAGTGAGCTTTTAATGGTAACCTCTGTTGGAGCAGAGCTACTTGTTTCCGACTGGCTAGTGCTTGAGTTTGTGTTTGTACTACATGCACCAAGTAGGAGCAAGAAGCTGGCTGCTAGGGCAGTAAGGTAAAGTTTAAGGGATGTTTTCATAATTTCTCCTTTTTAAAATGTGATAACGATTTAGGGAATCTCTTGGTCTTATTGACTAAGAGACTGAAGGTTCTCTAACTTGAGCTTCTATGTTACTAGCTATAGATACAGATCTTTTTGCCATTGATATCAGCTAGCGTGATGGGAATCTCATAAAGTTGACTGAGCAGGTCAGCCTGCATGATTTGATTGGTTGTTCCCTTGCGAAAGACTTGGCCGTCCTTGAAGGCAACAATTTCATCCGCATACTGACTGGCCATGTTGATATCGTGGAGGACGATGATAATAGTCTTGCCGAGTTCTTCCACCAGTCGCCGAAGAATCTGCATCATGCTAACGCTTTGCTTGATGTCGAGATTGTTGAGTGGTTCGTCCAGCAAGATAAAGTCCGTATCCTGGGCCAGTACCATAGCGATAAAGACACGTTGGAGCTGTCCCCCAGACAGGCTATCGATGTAGCGGTCTTTTAGGTTGGTCAGTTCCAGATAGTCCAAAGTTTCTCGGATTTTTTCCCAATCTTCTGGTCTCAGTCGACCTCGGCTGTAGGGAAAACGTCCAAAACTGACCAGTTCTTCAACCGTCAATTTGGCTTGGTAATTGATTTTCTGCTTTAGGATGGTCAGTTCTTGAGCCAGTTCTTGTGAATTCCAACTCTCGATTTCACGATCTTTGATACTGAGAATTCCCTGATCCTTCTTGGTTAGTCTACTCATAATGGAGAGGAGAGTTGATTTTCCAGCACCATTGGGACCAATAAAGGCTGTCAGTTTTTGAGGACTGACTTCAAGCGAAATGTCTTGTAAAATATCCTGTTTTTGAATGGATTTGTCAATGTTTTCCAGTTTCACTGACGCGCCCTCCTGTAAAGTAAGATAAAGAATAGGAGCCCCCCTACACTCTCGATGACCATACTGATGCGAATTTCCAGCGCAAAGACTCGTTCAATCAGGGCTTGCCCCAAGGTCAAACTGATAAATCCGACCAGAATGGCTACGATAAAGAGCAATTTGTGCCGATAATCTTTGACAATCAGGTAAGTAAGGTTGGCTAGCATAAAGCCGAAGAAGGCCATAGGTCCTACCAAGGCGGTGACCGTTGAGGTCAAAAGCACGATGCCCCAGAGGAGTTCTTTCTGTTCTTTTTCAACATCGAGTCCCAATATCTGAGCCGTTTCTCTTTGTAGGTGCAAGACATCCAGAATGACTGCTTTTCGAAAGAAAAAGATGGTCAAAGCAAGGATAATCAGAGAGCCGATGGCTAGGATGGAAGTGTTGAGATGCTGAAAAGAGGCAAAGAGACTGTTCTGCAGTTTATCGTATTCGTTTGGATCCATCAGGACCTGAAGGAAGGTACTGATATTTCGAAAGAGACTTCCGAGGGCTAGACAGATTAGCAGGATGAAGACCAGGTCTTGTTTCATCAGTGTCTTCAAGTAGCCTTGTAAGGCGAGAAAGAAGAGGGATTGGACGAGAAGTAAGATTAGGAATTCTAAGATAGGGGACTTGCCAAGTTGAAGAAACTTGCTTTCAAAAAACAGTAGCAGAGTTTGTAGTAGGACGTAGAAGGATTCGATTCCCAAAATACTTGGCGTCAGGAAGCGATTTTCCGTTAGGGTTTGAAAACTAATGGTCGAAATCCCTGTCGCGATGGCTACCAAGAGATAAACAACTATCTTTTGGGAACGCAACTTCCAAGCAAAGGCAGACAGGTGGGTGATGGGCCAAAAATAGAGGAGACAAGCTCCGATAGCAAGAATAATGAGAAGCAAGAAGAGCTTGGTATGTTTGCTTTTAAACTGCATCTTTTCGTCCCCCTCTCCAGAGAAGTAGGATAAAGACGAGGCTACCAATGATTCCTAGTAGAAGACTGACAGACAGCTCATAGGGCCGAATCAGAACTCGGGATAGGATATCGCAGGCCAGAACTAGATTGGCACCAACCAGTGCGACCATGAGTTTGGTCTGACTTAGATTATCTCCATAGCGTTTGCGAACAAGATTGGGAACGATAACTCCTAGAAATGGTAAGCCACCCACGGTAATCATGGTGACACTTGTCGTTAGGGCTACCAGAAAGAGGGCTAGTTTTTCAAGTAGGGAGTAGGAAATCCCCAAACTTTCACTGGTTTCTTTTCCTAGATTCATGATGGTAAAGGTTTGGGATAATTTCCAAACGGCTATCAGGATAATGAGACCTAAGAAGAGCCATTCATACTGATGGGTCTGAATCATGGAGAAGGAGCCCTGGGTCCAAGCGGTCATGCTCTGAACCAGATTGAAACGGTAGGCGATAACTTCTGTCACAGAACCAATAATTCCGCTATAGATAATCCCAATCAGAGGCAACATCCATCTTTCCTTTACAGTAAAAATGGCCATAAAGGCTAGGAAGAAGAGGGTGAATACGATGGATGAAACAAAAGCAAAGAGCATCTTTTGAGTCAGACTAGCCGACGGAAAGACAAAGAGGCTCAGCACCATTCCCAGTTTGGCAGCTTCAGTCGTTCCAACTGTGCTTGGAGCAGCAAACTGATTTTGAGTGATAGTCTGCATGAGAAGTCCTGCCATACTCATACTAGAGGCCGCAAGGAGAATACTGATAGTTCTTGGAAGACGGGACTCTTGAAAGAGAAGCCAAGTTTCATGATCCAGTGCAAAGAGTTTTCCCCATGAAAAATCACTGGTCCCAATGCTAATAGAGAGAAAGACTAGGAGTAGAAGTAAGCCAATTAAATAATGAGAAAGTTTCATACCCAGTCCTTTCATGTAGATTTGGTATCGAAAGATACCTGCGGATATTACTGTAACACGATTTCTTTAATCTGTCAATAAATTTTCTGACAATTTAATGAATAAAACAAGGAGAGAGCACTAGGACTTTCTCCTCTGTTTTCCTATTCTAAAATGTTTTTGCCTTCTTTAACACGCCAATGATAATCCGATAAAATAATATCTTCGAGGGAGTAGCTAGCCTTCCAATCAAGATATTTTTTAGCTTTTGATGCGTCTGCTAGGACGCTAGCTGGGTCACCAGCGCGACGAGCAACAATTTCGTGTGGTATTTTTTGATTCAGTAATTCCTCAGCAGTTTTAAAGATTTCTTTGACGGTATAGCCTTTTTCAGTTCCTAAGTTAAAGATTTGAGAAGAACTGTTTTCTTGAAATAGGTAGTTCATTCCTTTAACATGAGCCTGTGCAAGGTCCAAGACATGAATATAATCTCGAATACATGAACCATCACGTGTATCATAGTCATCTCCAAATATTTTTAGGCTATCATTTTGTCCCAATGCGGTCTTGTTGATATTGGGAATAATATGAGTTGGATTTTTTACACGCAGACCATTTGAAGCATCCATTTCAGCCCCAGCAACATTAAAGTAACGGAAAATAACATATTTCCAATCGTAGCGATTGGCCATCCAGTAAATCATTCGTTCACCCATCAGTTTTGTCTCTGCATAAGGGTTGACAGGGTCGAGCAGGGTATCTTCAGTAGCTGGCTTGTCAATACAGTTATTACCATAAAGAGAAGCAGTCGAAGAGAACATGATTTTTTGAATACCAACTTCAGATAAGACTTTGAGAACTTGGTTCATACCAGCAACATTGGCAGTGAAGTATTTACTTGGATTTTCAATACTTTCGCTCACAACAATTTCACCTGCACAATGGAGAACAGCGTCAATCTTGTTTTCTTCCAAATAAGCTTTTAAGGCACTAGCATCATAAACATCCAGTTGTTTAAAGCTAGCACGATTATCTACAGCTGAACGATTTCCTGTAGAGAGATTATCGAGAACATGTACCTGATAGCCAGCATTTAAAAGAGCTTTAACGGTATGAGAGCCAATGTAGCCGGCTCCACCTGTAACAAGAATTGTTTTGGTCATGATTTTTTTCCTTTTTCTAGTTTTGTACTATTTTAAAGAAAGAGGAAAGGAAAGTCAACTATTTTCTGTAAATTTCATGAAAGCTGAACGATTTTGGTATTGGGTTGTTTTTTTGTTTGGAAATAAAGTTTCGAGTTAATCTTGGAATTTTTTTAGATTTCACTTCAAATGCAAGACAATACTTTCCTTTTCTACGATACAGCTAGAATGAGATAGTAACTTATAAATCCACTTTTCAGCTATCCTTCTCCTATAAAAAGTGGTAAAATAGATGAAAGAAAGAAGGAACTGAAATGACAACATTATTTTCAAAAATCAAAGAAGTAACAGAACTTGCTGCGATCTCAGGTCATGAAGCGCCTGTCCGTGCCTATCTTCGTGAAAAGTTGACACCGCATGTGGATGAAGTGGTGACAGATGGCTTGGGTGGTATTTTCGGGATTAAACATTCAGAAGCTACGAATGCACCGCGCGTCTTGGTCGCTTCTCATATGGATGAAGTTGGTTTTATGGTTAGTGAGATCAAGCCAGATGGTACCTTCCGTGTGGTAGAAATCGGCGGTTGGAACCCTATGGTGGTTAGCAGCCAACGCTTTAAACTCTTGACTCGTGATGGTCGTGAAATTCCTGTGATTTCAGGTTCTGTCCCTCCACATTTGACTCGTGGTAAGGGTGGACCAACCATGCCTGCTATTGCAGATATCGTCTTTGATGGCGGTTTTGCGGATAAAGCTGAGGCAGAAAGCTTTGGTATCCGTCCTGGCGATACCATTGTCCCTGATAGTTCTGCGATCTTGACAGCCAATGAAAAAAATATCATTTCAAAAGCTTGGGATAATCGCTACGGGGTTCTCATGGTGAGCGAGTTGGCAGAAGCTTTGTCAGGTCAAAAACTCGGAAATGAACTCTATCTTGGCTCTAACGTCCAAGAAGAGGTTGGTCTCCGTGGTGCTCATACTTCTACAACTAAATTTGACCCAGAGGTTTTCCTAGCAGTTGACTGCTCACCTGCTGGCGATGTCTATGGAGGTCAAGGTAAGATTGGGGATGGAACCTTGATTCGCTTCTATGATCCAGGTCATTTGCTTCTCCCAGGTATGAAGGACTTCCTTTTGACAACAGCTGAAGAAGCTGGTATCAAGTACCAATACTACTGTGGTAAAGGCGGAACGGATGCAGGAGCAGCTCATCTGAAAAATGGCGGTGTTCCATCAACAACTATCGGTGTCTGCGCTCGTTATATCCATTCTCACCAAACCCTCTATGCAATGGATGACTTCCTAGAAGCTCAAGCTTTCTTACAAGCCTTGGTGAAGAAATTGGATCGTTCAACGGTTGATTTGATTAAAAATTATTAAACCATAAGGGAGGTGGTAGGGATGGTAGAACCAAACCTAGAAAGCCTTGTAAAAGATCTTTACAATCATGCTCGACATGATTTGAGTGAAGATTTAGTTGCTGCTCTCCTAGAGACTGCTAAAAAACTGCCTACTACAAATGAGCAATTGCTGGCAGTTCGTCTCTCAGGTCTGGTCAATCGTGAATTGCTCCTAAATCCTAAACATCCAGCACCTGAGTTGCTCAACTTGGCTCGCTTTATCAAAAGAGAAGAAGCCAAGTACAGGGGAACTGCAGCTTCTGCGCTTATGTATGGGGAGCTCTTTAAAATGCTTTGATTCCATTGTGAATCAAAGCATTTTTCTATAGGGTAGAAAAGTAATTCTTTATAAGGAGAAGAAAAAGCCATCCCATTCAGGATAGCTTCTTGGTACTTAGATTTGTTCGGCAATGACCTTTTCAGCTAGATTCATAGCATGGTCTGATACACGAGTGTAGTGGGAAACAATATCGATAAAGTTGACCCCAGCTTGCGTTGAACACTCGCCCTTGTTGAGACGTTTGATGTGAGTCTTTCTGAGAACACGTTCCATATTGTTGATTTCTTTATGGCGTTCAATCAGACTTTGAGCTTTTTCAATATCATTGTTTTCCACGCTGTCAAGGGCATCCTTGATAAAGCCAGTGTTTTTTTGATAGATATCAGCCAATTCCTGTAAAGCAGCTTCAGAAAACTCAACATTTTTACGTTGAAGGTAGTCGGTCAGATTGATTAGGGCTTCTGCGTGGTCCCCAATTCTTTCCAAATCACGGGATGAATCTAGGATGTTAGTCAGCACTTCACTTTCTTTCTGGCTAAGGGCTTCACTTGAAAGAGTAATAAGGTAACGAGTCAATTTTTCATCAATGGTATTGATAGCTTCTTCTGTCTTGTGTCCTTTTTCAGCAACTTTTTCATTGAGGTCAATGATGTAGTTGTATGAAAGGTCAAAGGCTTTAGAAGCATAATTTCCTAAGTGAAGGAGCTCTTTCTTCGCATTTCCGAGGGCGATTGATGGAGCTTGTTTAATCAAATGCTCATCAAGGTAAAGCGGCTCGTACTTCACAACTTCATCTTCACCAGGGATGAGCTTGGTTACAAAGTAGGCCAAGGCTCCGATGAATGGAAATTGTACAATAGTGTTACTTACGTTAAAGGCACCATGAGAGAAGGCGATGGTCATCTCAGGTGAGAGGTGAAGGAGTGCCTGGAAGTACTCAATCATAGATGTAAATGGACCTAATAAGATTAAGCAAAGAATAGTTCCTAAAACGTTAAAGGTAACGTGGGTTGCAGCAACGCGTTTTGCAGAGATATTGGCTCCAGCTGCCGCGATGATAACTGTTAGGGTTGTCCCGATATTATCCCCGAAGAGAACTGGTAGCGAACCTTTAAGGTCAAGGAATCCACCTGCATAGAGACCTTGCAAAATCCCGATTGTCGCAGAAGAAGCTTGGATGAGAACGGTAATCACTGCACCGGCAAAAACTCCTAATACAGGATTTTGTCCCAAGGTTACCATATATTCCTTGAATTGTGGTAGATCTTTAAGAGGACTCATACCGGCACTGATAAGGTTGAGGGCGTAGAAGATTCCCCCTACACCAAACAGGATGCGCCCGATATTGTTTGCTGTTCTGTTTTTTGTAAAGAATAGGAACATGGTTCCAAGGAAAATCAAGGGTAAAGCATACTCGCCAAGCTTGAAACCAATGATAAAGGAAGTGACGGTGGTTCCGATGTTGGCTCCCATGATAATTCCGATAGCCTGTCTAAGAGTTAGAAGACTAGCGCTGACCAGTCCAACTGTGATAACTGTAACCCCTGTACTTGATTGAATCAGGGCAGTCACGACAATCCCGACTAGAACACCTAAAAAGGGATTGCTAGTGTACTTGTCAATGTAAAAACGAAGGCGATCTCCAGCAGCTTGTTGCAAACCGTCTCCCATGGTCTTGATACTATATAAGAATAGTCCCAGACCACCTAAAAAGTGAAATAAAATTTCCTGCCAATTAATGGACATTTCTTTTTCCTCCGAAAAATAATAACGGAATTTCTCCTATTCTATTTTAAAGGATAAAAGTAAATCTAACAAGTGTTAAGCTAAGATTTTAGAAAGAAAATTCGTGAGAATGGGCCTTAATTATATTAATTTTACCAATTTCTAACCTAGATATAGGTATTTCCTTTTATATATTGACATTTAAAAGAAATATTTTAAAATGAGGGAGGAATTATCTTGGTCCCTGTGATTGGGATAAAAAATTTTATAAAGAAAGTTAAGCGCTTTCTTTTATGCAACAAAATCAATCTTTTAGGAGGAGAAAATGAAGAATCCATTTTTCGAAAGACGTTGTCGTTACAGTATTCGTAAGTTATCAGTAGGTGCCTGCTCGCTGATGATTGGGGCTGTTTTATTTGCTGGTCCAGCCTTGGCAGAAGAAACTGCAGTTCCTGAAAATAAGGGAGCCAATACAGAGCTTGTTTCAGGAGAGAGTGAGCATTCGACCAATGAAGCTGATAAGCAGAATGAGGGAGAAGAAGCTAGAGAAAACAAGCCAGAAAAGGTAGAAGGAGTAGAGACAGCATCTGAAACTGCTTCGCCAGCAAGCAATGAAGCTGCAACTACTGAAACTGCAGAGGCGACCAGCATAGCTAAACCAGAGGAAAAACCAAGTGAGGTGGCTGCAGAAACACCATCTGCAGAAGCAAAACCTAAGTCTGACAAGGAAACGGAAGCAAAGCCTGAAGCAACTAGCCAAGGAGATGAGTCTAAGCCAGTAGCAGAAGCTAATAAGACTGAAAAAGAAGTCCAGCCAGATGTCCCTAAAAATACAGAAAAAACATTAAAACCAAAGGAAATGAAATTTAATTCTTGGGAAGATTTATTGAAATGGGAACCCGGAGCTCGTGAAGATGATGCTATTAACCGCGGGTCTGTTGCCCTCGCTTCACGTCGGACAGGTCATTTGGTCAATGAAAAAGCTAGCAAGGAAGCAAAAGTACAAGCCCTATCAAACACCAATTCTAAAGCAAAAGACCATGCTTCTGTTGGTGGAGAAGAGTTCAAGGCTTATGCTTTTGACTATTGGCAATATCTAGATTCAATGGTTTTCTGGGAAGGCCTCGTTCCAACTCCTGACGTTATTGATGCAGGTCACCGTAACGGGGTTCCTGTATATGGTACACTCTTCTTCAACTGGTCTAATAGTATTGCAGATCAAGAAAAATTTGCTGAAGCTTTGAAGCAAGACCCAGATGGTAGCTTCCCAATTGCCCGTAAATTGGTGGATATGGCCAAGTATTATGGCTATGATGGTTATTTCATCAACCAGGAAACAACTGGAGATTTGGTGGAACCTCTTGGAGAAAAGATGCGCCAGTTTATGCTCTATACCAAGGAGTATGCTGCTAAGGTAAACCATCCAATTAAGTATTCTTGGTATGATGCTATGACCTATAACTATGGACGTTACCACCAGGATGGTTTGGGAGAATACAACTACCAATTCATGCAACCAGAGGGAGATAAGGTTCCAGCAGATAACTTCTTTGCTAACTTTAACTGGGATAAGGCTAAGAATGATTACACTATTGCAACTGCCAATTGGATTGGCCGTAATCCTTATGATGTGTTTGCAGGATTGGAATTGCAACAGGGTGGTTCCTACAAGACCAAGGTTAAGTGGAATGACATTTTAGATGAAAATGGCAAATTGCGTCTTTCTCTTGGTTTGTTCGCCCCAGATACCATTACAAGTTTAGGAAAAACTGGTGAAGATTATCATAAGAATGAAGATATCTTCTTTACAGGTTATCAAGGAGACCCTACTGGCCAAAAACCAGGTGATAAAGATTGGTATGGGATTGCTAACCTAGTTGCAGACCGCACTCCAGCAGTAGGTCATACTTTTACTACTTCCTTTAATACAGGTCATGGTAGAAAATGGTTCGTAGATGGTAAAGTTTCTAAGGATTCTGAGTGGAATTACCGTTCAGTTTCAGGTGTTCTTCCAACATGGCGCTGGTGGCAAAAATCAACTGGTGATAAGTTGAAAGCAAGCTATGATTTTGAAGATGCTTATAATGGTGGAACTTCTCTCAAATTTGCAGGGGATCTTTCAGGTGCGACCAAGCAAGATGTGAATTTGTACTCTACTCGCTTGAAGGTGACAGATACCACCAAATTGCATGTTGCCCACAAAGGAGGCAAAGGGACCAAGGTTTATGTAGAATTTGCAACCAAGAAAGATTATACCTACGGTGATGAAGCTGCCCGTAAAGAATTGACAGTTTCAGATAACTGGACTACCGATGATTTTGATTTGAGTGCCTTAGCAGGTAAAACAATTTACGGTATTAAACTCTATTTTGAAAATGATAAAGACTTAAAAGGTTATCAATTTAACCTGGGGCAATTGACCATCAGCAATAATCAAGATGCTCCTCAGGCACCAACCACAGTAGCTGTAGCCAAACAAGTCCTTAAAAATGCCCAAGAAGCGGAAGCAGTTGTGCAATTTAAAGGCAACAAGGATGCAGATTTCTATGAAGTTTACGAAAAAGATGGAGACAGCTGGAAATTACTAACTGGCTCATCTTCTACAACTATTTATCTACCAAAAGTTAGCCGCTCAGCAAGTGCTCAAGGTACAACTCAAGAACTGAAGGTTGTAGCAGTCGGTAAAAATGGAGTTCGTTCAGAAGCCGCAACCACAACCTTTGATTGGGGTATGACTGTAAAAGATACCAGCCTACCAAAACCACTAGCTGAAAATATCGTTCCAGGTGCAACAGTTATTGATAGTACTTTCCCTAAGACTGAAGGTGGTGAAGGTATTGAAGGTATGTTGAATGGTACCATTACCAGTCTTTCAGACAAGTGGTCTTCTGGACAGTTAAGTGGTAGTGTGGATATTCGTTTGACCCAGCCACGTACAGTTGTTAGATGGGTGATGGACCATGCTGGAGCTGGTGGAGAATCTGTAAACGACGGTTTGATGAACACCAAAGACTTTGACCTCTATTATAAAGATGCGGATGGTCAATGGAAGTTGGCTAAGGAAGTTCGTGGCAATAAAGCCCATGTTACAGATATTACCCTTGATAAACCAATCACAGCTCAAGACTGGCGCTTGAATGTAGTCACTTCTGATAATGGAACTCCATGGAAGGCGATTCGTATCTATAACTGGAAAATGTATGAAAAGCTTGATACGGAAAGTGTCAATATTCCGATGGCCAAGGCTGCAGCCCGTTCTCTAGGCAATAACAAGGTACAAGTTGGCTTTGCAGACGTAGCAGCTGGAGCAACCATTACCGTTTATGACAATCCAAATTCTCAAACTCCGCTTGCAACCTTGAAGAGCGAAGTTGGAGGTGACCTAGCAAGTTCACCATTGGATTTGACAAATCAATCTGGTCTTCTTTACTATCGTACCCAGTTGCCAGGCAAGGAAATTAGTAATGTCCTAGCTGTTTCCGTTCCAAAAGATGACAGAAGAATCAAGTCAGTCAGCCTAGAAACAGGACCTAAGAAAACAAGCTACGCCGAAGGGGAGGATTTAGACCTTAGAGGTGGTGTTCTTCGAGTTCAGTATGAAGGTGGAGCTGAGGACGAACTTATTCGCCTAACTCATGCAGGTGTATCAGTATCAGGTTTTGATACGCATCATAAGGGAGAACAAAATCTTACCCTCCAATACTTGGGACAACCAGTAAATGCGAATTTTGCAGTGACTGTTACTAGCCAGGATGAAGCAACACCGAAAACTATTTTGGGAATTGAAGTAAGTCAGGAACCGAAAAAAGATTACCTAGTTGGTGATAACTTAGACTTGTCTGAAGGACGTTTTGCAGTGGCTTATAGCAATGACACTATGGAAGAACATTCCTTTACTGATGAGGGGGTTGAAATTTCTGGTTACGATGCTCAAAAGACTGGTCGTCAAACCTTGAAGCTTCGTTATCAAGGTCATGAAGTCAACTTTGATGTTTTGGTATCTCCAAAAGCAGCATTGAACGATGAGTACCTTAAACAAAAATTAGCAGAAGTTGAAGCGGCTAAGAACAAGGTGGTCTATAACTTTGCTTCACCAGAAGTAAAAGAAGCCTTCTTGAAAGCAATTGAAGCGGCCGAACAAGTGTTGAAAGATCATGAAACTAGCACCCAAGATCAGGTTAATGACCGACTTAATAAATTGACAGAAGCTCATAAAGCTCTGAATGGTCAAGAGAAATTTACGGAAGAAAAGACAGAACTCGATCGCTTAACAGGTGAGGCTCAAGAACTCTTGGCTGCCAAACCAAACCATCCTTCAGGTTCTGCCCTAGCTCCACTTCTTGAGAAGAACAAGGCATTGGTTGAAAAAGTAGATTTGAGCCCAGAAGAGCTTGCAACAGCGAAACAAAGTCTAAAAGATCTGGTTGCCTTATTGAAAGAAGATAAACCAGCAGTCTTTTCTGATAGTAAAACAGGTGTTGAAGTACACTTCTCAAATAAAGAAAAGACTGTAATCAAGGGCTTGAAAGTAGAGCGTGTTCAAGCAAGTGCTGAAGAGAAGAAATATTTTGCTGAAGAAGATGCTCATGTCTTTGAAATAGAAGGTCTAGATGAAAAGGGCCAAGACGTTGATCTCTCTTACGCTTCTATTGTGAAAATTCCAATTGAAAAAGATAAGAAAGTGAAGAAAATCTTCTTCTTACCTGAAGGCAAAGAAGCAGTAGAATTGGCCTTTGAACAAACGGATAGTCATGTTATCTTTACAGCACCACACTTTACACATTATGCCTTTGTTTATGAGTCTGCTGAAAAACCACAACCTGCTAAACCAGTCGAAAAAGTTATTTCAAGCAAGGAACCAGCTGAAGGTGTCAAGAATTTGGTTGTGGATACTCCGAAATTAGAAGTTGAAGAGACAAGTATTGCCTTCGAACACCAAGAACGTCCAAATCCAAATCTCCCAGTCGGTCAACGTCAACTTGTCCAAGCAGGAGTTGAGGGGCAAATTCGCCGCTTGATTGAAGTAGATAGTCAAGGCAATCGTACGCTTTGCGCTACAGAAGTTTTGAAAGAAGCAAGCCCTGAAATCGTAGAAGTAGGTACTGGTCTCATTCCTGCCAATCCAGCACCACAAAACACAGACCT
This sequence comes from Streptococcus sp. 20925_1_69, assembly GCF_041432365.1. Taxonomy (GTDB): domain Bacteria; phylum Bacillota; class Bacilli; order Lactobacillales; family Streptococcaceae; genus Streptococcus. The sequence goes on along the minus strand of NZ_JAPVZL010000006.1, from coordinate 55,569 downwards.
TCCAAAACCTACTAATCAACCGGCTTCTGATCAACCAAAGGCTCCTAAATTGGAAGTTCAAGAGGAAAAGGTTGCCTTTGATCGTCAAGAGCATGAAAATGCTGAGATGCTAGTTGGGGAACAACGAGTCATCATACAGGGACGAGATGGTCTGTTGAGACATGTCTTTGAAGTTGATGAAAACGGTCAGCGTCGTCTTCGTTCAACAGAAGTCATCCAAGAGGCGATTCCAGAAATTGTTGAAATTGGAACAAAAGTAAAAACAGAACCAGCAGTAGCGCCTACACAAGAAAAACCAGTCCAAAATACAGCAGTTAAATCAGAAGAAGCAAGCAAACAATTGCCAAACACAGGAACTGCTGATGCCAATGAAGCCCTAATAGCAGGATTGGTAAGCCTTGGTCTTGCTAGTTTAGCCTTGACATTGAAACAGAAAAAAGAAGATGAAGATTAAATATCGAAAAATCTTGTGAAATCTTTCCTTATATTTCCAAAGTGTGATATAATAGTTTCGAATAAAATAAATAAAGGGGTTTTTGTAACATGGCAAAACTTACTGTTAAAGACGTTGACTTGAAAGGTAAAAAAGTCCTCGTTCGTGTTGACTTCAACGTACCATTGAAAGATGGCGTAATCACTAACGACAACCGTATCACAGCAGCTCTTCCAACTATTAAGTACATCATCGAACAAGGTGGACGTGCAATTCTTTTCTCTCACCTTGGACGTGTGAAAGAAGAAGCTGATAAAGCTGGTAAATCACTTGCTCCTGTAGCAGCAGACTTGGCAGCTAAATTGGGCCAAGACGTTGTTTTCCCAGGTGTCACTCGTGGTGCTGAATTGGAAGCAGCGATCAACGCTCTTGAAGATGGACAAGTTCTTTTGGTTGAAAACACTCGTTACGAAGATGTTGACGGCAAAAAAGAATCTAAAAACGATCCTGAACTTGGTAAATACTGGGCATCACTTGGAGATGGTATCTTCGTAAACGATGCATTTGGTACAGCTCACCGTGCACATGCATCTAACGTTGGTATCTCAGCAAACGTTGAAAAAGCAGTTGCTGGTTTCCTTCTTGAAAACGAAATTGCCTACATCCAAGAAGCAGTTGAAACTCCAGAACGTCCATTCGTGGCTATCCTTGGTGGTTCAAAAGTTTCAGACAAGATCGGTGTTATCGAAAACTTGCTTGAAAAAGCTGATAAAGTTCTTATCGGTGGTGGTATGACTTACACATTCTACAAAGCACAAGGTATCGAAATCGGTAACTCACTTGTAGAAGAAGACAAATTGGATGTTGCGAAAGCTCTTCTTGAAAAAGCAAACGGTAAATTGATCTTGCCAGTTGACTCAAAAGAAGCTAACGCATTTGCTGGTTACACTGAAGTGCGTGATACTGAAGGTGAAGCAGTTTCTGAAGGTTTCCTTGGTCTTGACATCGGTCCAAAATCTATCGCTAAATTTGACGAAGCTTTGACTGGTGCGAAAACAGTTGTATGGAACGGACCTATGGGTGTATTTGAAAACCCAGACTTCCAAGCTGGTACAATCGGTGTGATGGACGCTATCGTGAAACAACCAGGCGTTAAATCAATCATCGGTGGTGGTGACTCAGCTGCCGCAGCGATCAACCTTGGACGTGCAGATAAATTCTCATGGATCTCTACTGGTGGTGGAGCATCAATGGAACTTCTTGAAGGTAAAGTTCTTCCAGGACTTGCAGCCTTGACAGAAAAATAAGATTTTATAACTAAATCAAAGAAGAGAGGGATGAAAGTTCCTCTTTTCTTTTGCTTAAAATAAAAACGCTTCCTCTCAACTATTGCTCATAAAATCAGCCAATTTATGATAAAATGGAAATAGAAAGTTGAGATTATGAGTTATTTTAAAAAATATAAATTCGATAAATCCCAGTTCAAACTTGGTATGCGAACCTTTAAAACAGGTATTGCTGTTTTTCTAGTTCTCTTGATTTTTGGCTTTTTTGGCTGGAAAGGTCTTCAAATCGGTGCTTTGACAGCCGTTTTTAGCCTGAGGGAGAGTTTTGATAAGAGTGTCCATTTTGGGACTTCGCGTATTCTAGGAAATAGTATCGGTGGCCTCTATGCCCTGGTCTTCTTCCTATTAAATACCTTTTTCCACGAAGCCTTTTGGGTAACCTTAGTAGTTGTTCCAATATGCACCATGTTAACCATTATGACAAATGTAGCCATGAATAACAAAGCAGGGGTTATTGGTGGTGTAGCAGCCATGTTAATCATTACCCTATCGATTCCGAGTGGAGAGACAATTTTGTACGTATTTGCGCGTGTATCAGAAACGTTCATGGGAGTTTTTGTCGCAATTCTCGTAAATTACGATATTGATCGTATTCGGCTCTTTTTAGAGAAAAAAGAAAAATAATGTTACATTTTATAACATTATCAATTGACGTTTGTCTTTTTTTAGACTATAATAGACAGAAAGAAGGAAATTGTAAATGAAGGAAAAAGAATTTCGCCGAAATATGGCTGTTTTTCCTATCGGCAGTGTTATGAAGTTGACCGATCTATCGGCGCGTCAGATTCGTTATTATGAAGATCAAGAGTTGATTAAGCCTGATCGAAACGAAGGGAACCGTCGCATGTATTCCTTGAATGACATGGATCGTCTGCTTGAAATCAAAGATTATATCTCTGAAGGTTATAATATCGCTGCCATTAAGAAAAAATATGCTGAACGTGAAGCGAAATCCAAGAAAGCGGTTAGTCAGACTGAAGTACGTCGTGCACTTCACAATGAACTCCTCCAACAGGGTCGCTTTGCTTCAGTACGGTCACCTTTTGGTCGCGGTTAGGCAACCGCAAGTAGTCATACATTAAGGAGAAAACTCATGCCAATCACAGCTGCAGATATTCGTCGTGAAGTCAAGGAAAAAAATGTTACCTTTATCCGTCTCATGTTCTCAGATATTTTGGGAACCATGAAAAACGTCGAAATTCCTGCTACAGATGAACAGTTAGATAAAGTCTTGTCAAACAAGGCTATGTTTGATGGATCTTCTATTGAAGGTTTTGTACGTATCAATGAGTCAGATATGTACTTGTACCCTGACTTGGATACATGGACAGTCTTCCCGTGGGGAGATGAAAATGGAAGTGTTGCAGGTTTGATCTGTGATGTCTATACAACAGAAGGTGAACCATTTGCAGGGGACCCTCGTGGTAATCTGAAGCGTGCACTTCGTCATATGGAAGAAGTAGGATTCAAGTCCTTCAACCTTGGACCAGAGCCAGAATTCTTCCTATTTAAACTTGATGAAAATGGAGACCCAACACTTGAAGTAAATGATAAGGGTGGCTACTTTGATTTGGCACCTACTGACCTTGCGGACAATACACGTCGTGAGATTGTGAATGTCTTGACCAAAATGGGATTTGAAGTAGAAGCCAGTCACCACGAGGTTGCGGTTGGACAGCATGAAATTGACTTCAAGTACGATGAAGTTCTCCGTGCCTGTGATAAGATTCAAATCTTTAAACTTGTTGTTAAAACCATTGCTCGCAAACATGGTCTTTACGCAACCTTTATGGCTAAACCGAAATTTGGTATTGCTGGATCAGGTATGCACTGTAATATGTCCTTGTTTGATGCAGAAGGAAATAATGCCTTCTTTGATCCAAATGATCCAAAAGGAATGCAGTTGTCAGAAACGGCCTACCATTTCCTTGGTGGTTTGATCAAGCATGCTTACAACTATACTGCTATCATGAACCCAACGGTTAACTCATACAAACGTTTGGTTCCAGGTTATGAAGCGCCTGTTTACATTGCTTGGGCTGGTCGTAACCGTTCACCACTTGTGCGCGTGCCTGCTTCGCGTGGTATGGGAACTCGTCTAGAGTTGCGTTCAGTGGATCCGATGGCGAACCCATATATCGCTATGGCGGTTCTTTTGGAAGTTGGTTTGCATGGTATTGAAAATAAAATCGAAGCACCAGCTCCTATCGAAGAAAATATCTACATCATGACAGCAGAAGAGCGTAAGGAAGCTGGTATTACAGACCTTCCATCAACTCTTCACAACGCTTTGAAAGCCTTGACAGAAGATGAAGTTGTCAGAGCAGCTCTTGGAGAACATATCTATACTAGTTTCCTTGAAGCCAAACGAATCGAATGGGCAAGTTATGCAACCTTCGTTTCACAATGGGAAATTGATAATTATTTAGACCTTTACTAATATAGAAGAAAGATTGCCTGAGGGCGGTCTTTTTTCTTGTGTTTTATATCGAGGTGTGATATATTTTATATAACGAAGTGCGATATATCGAACTAAATAGGAGGTGGCTATACATGGAATTAACGGATAAGATCCGTCGTGTTTATCTTCCTATGACGGAAACGGGTTTTTATATCTTGTTCTGTCTGCAGAAGGAGAATCATGGATATGGTATTACACAAAAGGTCAAGGAGATGACAGATTCGCAAGTTTTAATTAGTCCTGGGACTATGTATGGTACCTTGTCAAAAATGGAAAAGGATGACTTGATTGCCTTTATCCGAGAAGAGGAGAAACGGAAAATCTATCAGATCACAGACTTGGGACGAAAAGTCTTAGATATTGAATTGAAGCGTATTGAACGGCTCTATAGAAACAGTCGGGAGGAAGGATGATGGAAAAGAAAATTGTTTATCGAATTTTTACAATTGCGGATTATGAGAGGGAGGCTCTATACTTTAGAGAAATGCATGCTAAGGGCTGGAAACTTAGAAAAGTAAGCTATTCTATCTTATTGTTTGTAGTTAAGTATACCTTTGAAAAATGTCAGCCTGAGCAAGTATCTTATCAGTTGGATTTTTACCCAATGGAAAAATCAGAGAGAGCCTCCTATTTACAACTGTTTAAAGACTGTGGCTGGGAGCATATTACAGACTTTAATAGTTTTTCCTATTTTAGAAAAGCGTATTCTGAAATTGAATCGGATGCAGAATTTGAAATTTATAATGACGCTGCTGGGAAGTTAGATATGGTTAATCGCATTTTAAGCCTGCGATTAGTACCTGTTTTACTTTTGCTAGCCATACATATACCATTATTACTTAAATTGCTCAATAGGAGTAATGCGTATGGTCTATGGAGTTTACTTGCGGTCGGGCTAGATATTTTCTTATCTTTGATCCTTTTGTTAATAGTTTCTTATATTGGCTGGAAGTTATGGCATAAAAAGAAGGAATTATCAGATTTATGAGGGTAGGTATTCTCAAAATGGGAGGGGAAGTCATGATAAATAAAAAGCAATTTCGGATTTTCACTATTCTTGATTTGGACAAGGAAGAAGAGTATTTGCATGAGATGCACTTGAAAGGCTGGAAGTATAGAACTAGTCGTTTTGGTTTGTTCTATTTTGACCAATGTCAACCGGACGATGTCATCTACCGTATCTATGATTCTAGATTTCTTAAAAAGTATCAGCATGAATTGCAAGATTTTAGAAATAGAGGTTGGGAATTGATAGAAGCAGGTTTTTGTTCAATTCTCCGTAAACCAGCTTCTGATATACTTACAGAGGATCAAGATTATACGAGTAAGAGCCTCGGATGGGAATTTATGCAATCTAGATTTCGTTCCTGTACAGCCACTTTCTTAGGCGGTCTTGTTGTTTGTATGAGTGTATTTAAAAAAGAGCTTTCTATGTCTTTCTTCATTATTTTTCTTTTATATGCCTTTCTGATTTCTTATCTAATCCATGGTTTTGTCAGACTTAAAAAGAAATACCAAGTAGATGGAAGGTAAGGTTCTAGGTCTTCAGACTGATTTTTAGCACTCTTGGTAAAAGAGTGCTAATTTTTTGAGTTTTTATCTTGACATTCTCTCCTAAGGGTGTATAATAGAATCATGAGTTAGCACTTGAGTGTGTTGAGTGCTAATTGATCAGACAGAGAGGAGTGATGAGATGGTTACAGAGCGTCAGCAGGATATTTTAAATCTGATTATTGACATCTTTACCAAAACGCACGAACCTGTCGGATCCAAAGCCTTGCAAGAGTCTATTAACTCTAGTAGTGCAACCATTCGTAATGATATGGCGGCTTTAGAAAAGCAAGGTTTGCTTGAGAAGGCTCATACTTCAAGTGGTCGGATGCCAAGTGTTGCTGGTTTTCAGTACTATGTGAAACACTCACTGGATTTTGACCGACTGGCTGAAAATGAGGTTTATGAGATTGTCAAAGCCTTTGATCAGGAATTCTTCAAACTGGAGGATATTCTGCAAGAGGCTGCTAATCTACTGACAGACTTGAGTGGCTGTACGGTAGTAGCACTGGATGTTGAGCCGAGCAGGCAACGTTTGACAGCCTTTGACATCGTTGTTTTGGGGCAACATACAGCCTTGGCAGTATTTACCCTAGACGAGTCACGAACGGTTACTAGTCAGTTTCTGATTCCAAGGAACTTCTTACAGGAGGATTTGCTGAAACTGAAGAGCATCATTCAGGAACGTTTCCTCGGCTACACTGTTTTAGATATTCACTATAAGATTCGGACGGAGATTCCGCAGATTATCCAGCGTTACTTTACAACGACGGACAATGTGATTGATCTCTTTGAACATATCTTTAAGGAAATGTTTGACGAAAACATTGTGGTGGCGGGCAAGGTCAATCTCTTAAATTTTGCTAATCTAGCTGCTTATCAGTTCTTTGACCAACCGCAAAAGGTGGCTCTGGAGATTCGTGAGGGGTTGCGTGAAGATCAGATGCAAAACGTCCGTGTTGCAGACAGTCAAGAGTCCTGTCTAGCTGACCTAGCGGTGATTAGTAGCAAGTTCCTCATTCCTTATCGGGGAGTTGGAATTCTAGCGATTATAGGTCCAGTCAATCTGGATTACCAACAGCTAATCAACCAAGTCAATGTGGTCAACCGTGTTTTGACCATGAAGTTGACAGATTTTTACCGCTACCTCAGCAGTAATCATTACGAAGTACATTAAGATTGAAATCATTAAAGGAGGCGAAAATGGCCCAAGATATAAAAAATGAAGAAGTAGAAGAAGTCCAAGAAGAGGAAGTTGTGGAAACGGTAGAAGAAACAACTCCTGAAAAGTCTGAGTTGGACTTGGCAAATGAACGTGCAGATGAGTTCGAAAACAAATACCTTCGCGCTCATGCAGAAATGCAAAATATCCAACGTCGTGCCAATGAAGAGCGTCAAAACTTGCAACGTTATCGTAGCCAAGACTTGGCAAAAGCGATTCTCCCTTCTTTGGACAACCTTGAGCGTGCACTCGCAGTTGAAGGTTTGACAGATGATGTGAAGAAGGGCTTGGAAATGGTGCAAGAAAGCTTGATTCACGCTTTGAAAGAAGAAGGAATCGAAGAAATCACAGCAGACGGTGAATTTGACCATAACTACCATATGGCCATCCAAACTCTCCCAGCAGACGATGAACACCCAGCAGATACCATCGCCCAAGTTTTTCAAAAAGGCTACAAACTCCATGACCGCATTCTAAGACCAGCAATGGTGGTAGTGTATAATTAGAAATTTTATATGTCGAAACAATATAGCAGGAAGATGAGAATGAAAAAGATAGCGGCTACAAATTGGGCTATTGGAATTGTCGTTTTCTTTCTGGTAGTAGGGATATTTTTTGCTTATCCTATTTCGGAAGGAGCACAAGTTTCTTATTTTGGAACGCAACCAGTAATTTGGCTGCAAAAAGTATTAGAACTTATATTGCAACCTATTTTAATTGGTCAATTGTTATTCTTGCTTACAGAAGATATATCAGTAAGTAAGAAAGACTGATTTAGTATTGTCCGAAACGACAATAAACTATGAAGAAAGATAAGAGGCAAGCTGGAGGCTTGCAAGGAAGATATTTCCCACCGTGGTGAAAGTTTCAGTAGCTTCTGCTACTGAAACAGGGGATTTTTGAGACAATAGGCTCAAAAATAAGTGATGAAATCCCGTAGGGAGTTGCTCACGTCCCCACCGCTTAAGGGAAATATCAAAAATCAAAATTCGAATTAAAATTTAAGGAGAAAAACACATGTCTAAAATTATCGGTATTGACTTAGGTACAACAAACTCAGCAGTTGCAGTTCTTGAAGGGACTGAAAGCAAAATCATCGCAAACCCAGAAGGAAACCGTACAACTCCATCTGTAGTCTCATTCAAAAACGGCGAAATCATCGTTGGTGATGCTGCAAAACGTCAAGCAGTTACAAACCCAGATACAGTCATCTCTATCAAATCTAAAATGGGAACTTCTGAAAAAGTTTCTGCAAACGGAAAAGAATACACTCCACAAGAAATCTCAGCTATGATTCTTCAATACTTGAAAGGCTACGCTGAAGACTACCTTGGTGAAAAAGTAACCAAAGCAGTTATCACAGTTCCTGCTTACTTCAACGACGCTCAACGTCAAGCAACTAAAGACGCTGGTAAAATCGCTGGTCTTGAAGTAGAACGTATCGTCAACGAACCAACTGCAGCTGCTCTTGCTTACGGTTTGGACAAGACTGACAAAGAAGAAAAAATCTTGGTATTTGACCTTGGTGGTGGTACATTCGACGTCTCTATCCTTGAATTGGGTGACGGTGTCTTCGACGTATTGTCAACTGCAGGGGACAACAAACTTGGTGGTGACGACTTTGACCAAAAAATCATCGATCACTTGGTAGCAGAATTCAAGAAAGAAAACGGTATTGACTTGTCTACTGACAAGATGGCAATGCAACGTTTGAAAGATGCAGCTGAAAAAGCGAAGAAAGACCTTTCTGGTGTAACTTCAACACAAATCAGCTTGCCGTTTATCACTGCAGGTGAGGCTGGACCTCTTCACTTGGAAATGACTTTGACTCGTGCTAAATTTGACGATTTGACTCGTGATCTTGTTGAACGTACAAAAGTTCCAGTTCGTCAAGCCCTTTCAGATGCAGGTTTGAGCTTGTCAGAAATCGACGAAGTTATCCTTGTTGGTGGTTCAACTCGTATCCCAGCCGTTGTAGAAGCTGTTAAGGCTGAAACTGGTAAAGAACCAAACAAATCAGTTAACCCTGATGAAGTAGTTGCTATGGGTGCTGCCATTCAAGGTGGTGTGATCACTGGTGATGTCAAAGACGTTGTCCTTCTTGACGTAACACCATTGTCACTTGGTATCGAAACAATGGGTGGAGTATTTACAAAACTTATCGATCGTAACACTACAATCCCAACATCTAAATCACAAGTCTTCTCAACAGCAGCAGATAACCAACCAGCCGTTGATATCCACGTTCTTCAAGGTGAACGCCCAATGGCAGCTGATAACAAGACTCTTGGACGTTTCCAATTGACAGATATCCCAGCTGCACCTCGTGGAATTCCTCAAATCGAAGTAACATTTGACATCGACAAGAACGGTATCGTGTCTGTTAAGGCAAAAGATCTTGGAACTCAAAAAGAACAAACAATTGTCATCCAATCAAACTCAGGTTTGACTGATGAAGAAATCGACCGCATGATGAAAGATGCAGAAGCAAACGCTGAAGCTGATAAGAAACGTAAAGAAGAAGTAGACCTTCGTAACGAAGTAGACCAAGCTATCTTTGCGACTGAAAAGACAATCAAGGAAACTGAAGGCAAAGGATTCGACGCAGAGCGTGACGCTGCCCAAGCTGCCCTTGATGACCTTAAAAAAGCTCAAGAAGACAATAACTTGGACGAAATGAAAGCAAAACTTGAAGCATTGAACGAAAAAGCTCAAGGACTTGCTGTTAAACTTTACGAACAAGCCGCAGCAGCACAACAAGCTCAAGCAGGAGCAGAAGGCGCACAAGCAACAGGAAACGCAGGTGATGACGTCGTAGACGGAGAGTTTACGGAAAAGTAAGATGTTGAGGCGTTAAGAAAACGAAAGAAAAATAGGAAGCCATCGCCTTGTGCGATGCACAAAAGATGGCTTATCTTTTTTCCGAAGTTTTTAGCCGAAACTCAGTTAAGCCTAACTCGTCAAGAATGACTAATCACTAAAGTGATTGTCATTCTAAGGTGCTTTGCCTAAATGTTAATAATTATAAGAAGAAATCCAGAGGTTGCAACCCAGCCTCTGTTTTTCGATAAAAAGAGTCTAAACCTGATTTATTTGGGGTTTGTCTCATCAATATGAAATACAGGAATTGAACCCGACCTAAATGGTGGTTTCGTTCCGCAACAATAACAGAAAGGAACAAAGGTGTTCAGGGAATTGAACACGGGTTCCAAAGTTTCTTACTCAATATAAAAGAAAGGAATTGAACCCGACCTAAATTCTCGAAAAAAAGATAAATCTGCCTAGGAGCATCGCTCCAGCGTCAGATTTCCTATTTTTCGGTCGAATTTTACGGTCTTGGTATCTTGTATGAACAATACTGAATTTTATGATCGTCTGGGGGTGTCAAAAAACGCTTCGGCAGACGAGATCAAAAAGGCTTATCGTAAGCTTTCTAAAAAATACCACCCAGATATCAACAAGGAGCCTGGTGCTGAGGAAAAATACAAGGAAGTTCAAGAAGCCTATGAGACTTTGAGTGACGACCAAAAACGGGCTGCCTATGACCAATACGGTGCTGCTGGTGCCAATGGTGGCTTTGGAGGCTTCGGTGGTGGAGCTGGCGGTTTCAACGGGGCAGGAGGCTTCGGTGGTTTTGAGGACATCTTTTCAAGTTTCTTCGGCGGAGGCGGTGCTTCACGAAATCCAAATGCTCCTCGTCAGGGGGATGACCTCCAATACCGTGTGAATTTGACCTTTGAAGAAGCTATTTTTGGAGCTGAAAAAGAGGTTAAGTACAATCGTGAAGCAAGCTGTAGTACATGTAATGGCTCAGGTGCTAAGCCAGGAACAAGTCCAGTCACTTGTGGACGCTGTCATGGTGCTGGTGTCATTAACGTCGATACACAGACTCCGCTTGGTATGATGCGTCGCCAAGTAACCTGTGATGTCTGTCATGGTCGCGGAAAAGAAATCAAAGATCCATGTATAACCTGTCATGGAACAGGGCATGAAAAACAAGCGCATAGCGTACATGTCAAAATTCCTGCTGGTGTGGAAACAGGTCAACAAATTCGCCTAGCTGGTCAAGGTGAAGCTGGATTTAACGGTGGACCTTACGGTGACTTGTATGTAGTGGTTTCTGTGGAAGCCAGCGACAAGTTTGAACGTGAAGGAACGACTATCTTCTACAATCTCAACCTCAACTTTGTCCAAGCAGCTCTTGGTGACACAGTAGATATTCCAACTGTTCACGGTGATGTTGAATTGGTTATTCCAGAGGGTACTCAGACTGGTAAGAAATTCCGTCTACGTGGAAAAGGAGCTCCGAGCCTTCGTGGCGGTGCAGTTGGTGACCAATACGTTACTGTCAATGTCGTAACACCGACAGGCTTGAATGACCGCCAAAAAGCAGCGCTTAAAGAATTCGCAGCTGCTGGTGATTTAAAAGTCAATCCAAAGAAAAAAGGTTTCTTTGACCATATTAAAGATGCCTTTGATGGAGAATAAAGTAAAAAGAGCCGTCGGGCTCTTTTTGCTTTATAGATTTTTTAAGACTTTCCTTAAGTAATGACGGACGGTAGCGACCTTCTTCGAAGTTCCATACCTAAACTTTGAACTTAGGTCTCAAAGTTTCCGGAAACCTGAAACCAAACTGTTTCAGGTGTTTTCATTACGGCGGAAAGACTTCGATTTAGTTGTGAAATGGTGAATGAGTTGCCTAAATTATGGTGTATAGTTGATGGGATATAACTTGTTTACATTTTAAAAAAGAGCCGAGTAGCTCTTTTTACTTATCTTCGATTTCCTGTGTTTCTTTAATCACAGCTAGTCTAGTCTGGATATCTTTTTCCAAGACCTTAAACTTGTAAGTCAGGTCTTCTTGGTATTCCTTGATGAGTTCTTTTTGCTGGTCGATGATTTGCAGGCTGTTTTGGATAATATCCACATCGTCTTTGATAGCTTGAACGCGGTCAGTGGTATTCAAGACTTCATCTGTGATGGTTTGGCGATTTTTTGTGATTAGATAACTTCCAGCTGCAGCTCCTGCAAATAGCAGTAGATTGGATAATTTCATGGCAACTCCTTATGCGTTTTTGATGGTTTCAGCGATTTGAGCAAGTTTGTCAAAGTCTGGTTCGTGGGCGATAAAATCAATCTTGAGGTCATCGTCCGCACTGTAGCGAGGCACAAGGTGAACGTGGGTATGAAAGACTGTTTGACCAGCGACTTCTTCACAGTTGGCAATGATATTCATGCCAGCAGCCTTAGTGGCTTTCATGACTTTTTGAGCCACTTTTGGCACTTGGGCAAAGAGTTGGCTGGCGCTAGTAGCGTCCATTTCTAAAAGATTGCGATAGTGTTCTTTTGGCACGACTAAGGTGTGACCTGGTGTCACTTGAGAGATATCAAGAAAGGCAAGAACCTGCTCATCTTCATATACTTTTGAAGCAGGAATTTCCCCTGCGATGATTTTACAAAAAATGCAATCTGACATAAAATCTACCTCTACTGTATTGAATTTTGATATAATATAGCTACATTATACCAGATTTGGAGAAAATATGTTAGAAATTAAAAATCTGACAGGTGGTTATGTTCATGTCCCTGTCTTGAAAGATGTGTCCTTTACCGTTGAAAGTGGGCAGTTGGTCGGTTTGATTGGTCTCAATGGTGCTGGGAAATCAACGACGATCAATGAGATTATCGGTCTGTTGACACCTTATAGCGGTTCCATCAATATCAATGGCCTGACTCTGCAAGAAGATGCGACTAGCTATCGCAAGCAGATTGGTTACATTCCTGAGACGCCTAGCCTGTATGAAGAATTGACCCTCAGAGAGCATATCGAAACGGTTGCTATGGCTTATGCTATTGAGCAAAAGGTGGCTTTTGAGCGAGTAGAACCTTTGTTAAAAATGTTCCGTCTGGATCAGAAATTGGACTGGTTCCCTGTTCATTTTTCCAAAGGGATGAAGCAGAAGGTCATGATTATCTGTGCTTTTGTGGTGGATCCGAGTCTTTTCATCGTGGATGAGCCTTTCCTTGGTCTTGATCCACTGGCTATTGCAGACTTGATTCAGCTTTTGGAAGTGGAAAAGCAAAAGGGCAAGTCCATTCTTATGAGTACCCACGTGCTGGATTCGGCGGAGAAGATGTGTGATGCTTTTGTCATTCTCCACAAGGGAGAGGTGCGTGCCAAGGGAAATCTCTTGCAACTGCGCGAAGCCTTTGATATGCCTGAGGCTAGTTTGAATGATATTTACTTGGCTCTGACCAAGGAGGAGGAGCTATGAAAGACTTGTTTTTAAAGAGAAAGCAGGCTTTTCGTAAGGAGTGTCTTGGTTATCTGCGCTATGTGCTCAATGACCACTTTGTCTTGTTCCTGCTTGTCCTGCTGGGCTTTCTAGCCTACCAGTACAGTCAACTCTTGCAAGATTTTCCTGAAAATCATTGGCCTATCCTTTTGTTTGTGGGCATTACGTCTGTTTTACTTTTACTTTGGGGAGGAATTGCCACCTATATGGAGGCTCCAGACAAGCTCTTTCTCTTGGTTGGAGAAGAAGAAATCAAGCTCCATCTCAAGCGTCAAACTGCTATTTCCCTAGGCTTTTGGCTCTTTGTTCAGACCCTTTTCTTGCTTTTATTTGCGCCTTTATTTTTAGCCATGGGTTATGCCTTACCACTTTTTTTGATCTATGTGCTTTTATTGGGGGTAGGAAAATATATCCTCTTTCGTCAAAAGGCCAGCAAATTTTTCACTGAAACTGGGCTGGACTGGGACTATGTCATTTCCCAAGAAAGTAAGCGCAAGCAAGTCTTGCTTCGTTTCTTCGCCCTCTTTACGCAGGTCAAGGGAATTTCAAACAGTGTCAAGCGTCGTGCCTATCTGGACTTTATCCTAAAGGTTGTTCAGAAAGTTCCTGGGAAGATTTGGCAAAATCTCTATCTGCGTTCTTATCTGCGAAATGGAGACCTCTTTGCCCTCAGTCTTCGACTTCTCTTGCTTTCCATATTGGCGCAGGTCTTTATCGAGCAAGCTTGGATTGCGACAGCAGTGGTGGTTCTCTTTAACTACCTCTTGCTCTTCCAGTTGCTTGCCCTCTATCACGCCTTTGACTACCAGTATTTGACCCAACTCTTTCCACTGGACAAGGGGCAAAAGGAAAAAGGCTTGCAGGCGGTAGTCCGAGGATTGACCAGTTTTGTTTTACTTGTGGAATTAGTTGTTGGGTTGATTACCTTCCAAGAAAAACTTGCTCTTCTAGCCTTGCTGGGTGCAGGTTTGGTTTTACTAGTCTTATATTTGCCTTATCAGGTAAAACGTCAGATGCAGGACTAACATTGCTTATATGATATTAAAAAAGAAGTTGAGTTCAGTTTGTCTCAGCTTCTTTTATTTTTTACAAGAGAATGGTTGGGCCGTAGAGACTTAACTTGGTCTTGACTTGGTCAAAGTGAAAACGGTCATAGGCCCGCCAAGCGGTGCGAGTAGGAGCGTCTGGATTGAGAGCGCTGAGTCCCATGAGAAGACTGCAAGTCTGGTAAAATTTTTCCAGTTCAATCAAGAATCGATTATCCACTGTCTCAGCTTTAGAGAGAAAGCGGAGGATATTGTCCAGTTGCTCCTGAAATCGGACGTCGTCAGCGGTTGCCTGTTTGCATGCTTGGTAGGCTTTGTTCAAGTCAGTAATCAAAGTCTGAGCTGTTTTGATAGGGTCTGTATCTGTCATGAGAATGCCTCCTTTAATCTGGGTGCCAGTCTTGTTTCTAGCAACTGTGTTTTGATACTGTCAGTCTATCACTTTTATCTCCTTTTTCACCATCAAATCTTTAATTGCCCTTGAAATTTCCTGAATGGTACTGTTAAGATTTTATGATAAAATAGTGGTAAGATTATCATGCTTATTTGAGGAACAAGATACCCTTCAGGAGCGTTAAAGGCCTGTTTAAGATTTGGTGGGCTTGTATCATAGTATTTTTGCTATTCTCTTTTTAGGAAGAAATCGAAACAAGGAGAGTAAAAAGATGAGAATATTTGTTTTAGAAGATGATTTTTCCCAACAGACTAGGATTGAAACGACGATTGAGAAACTCTTGAAAGAACATCATATCACTCCCAGTTCTTTTGAGGTCTTTGGTAAGCCAGACCAGCTGCTGGCAGAGGTGCATGAGAAGGGGGTGCATCAGCTATTCTTTTTGGATATTGAGATTCGAAATGAGGAGATGAGGGGTCTGGAAGTGGCTAGAAAGATTCGGGATCGAGACCCCTATGCTCTCATCGTCTTTGTGACGACTCACTCGGAGTTTATGCCCTTGTCCTTTCGCTACCAAGTGTCAGCTTTGGACTACATTGATAAGGCCTTGTCGGCAGAGGAGTTTGAATCTCGGATCGAGACAGCCCTCCTCTATGCCAATAGTCAAGATAGTAAGAGTCTGGCGGAAGATTGCTTTTACTTTAAATCAAAATTTGCCCAATTCCAGTATCCTTTTAAAGAGGTCTACTATCTCGAAACATCGCCCAGAGCCCATCGTGTTATTCTCTATACTAAGACGGACAGGCTGGAATTTACAGCGAGTTTAGAGGAGGTTTTCAAGCAGGAACCTCGTCTCTTGCAGTGCCACCGCTCTTTTCTCATCAATCCTGCCAATGTGGTTCGTTTGGATAAGAAAGAAAAACTTCTTTACTTTCCCAATGGTGGAAGCTGTATGATAGCGCGTTATAAGGTCAGGGAAGTGTCTGAAGCTATCAATAACTTACACTAAGTGAGGTGCTGGAATGGAATTAGTTTGGAAGATAGTATATGTGTTTTTGATATCTGGATTGGAATTGTTTATATTTTTTAAGGTGGATGGAATTGTTCTAACTCTGGAGAGAGTTTTTAAGTCCTTTCTTTTTAAGCTACTTTTAGCAGTTGTTTTTGTAACGATTAGCTATATAGTAGGAAATACTTACCTATCTTATTTTATGGAACCCTTGTACGGCATTGGTTTATCTTTCTTATTGTTAAGAGGGCTTCCTAAAAAACTACTCTTCTTTTATGGTCTCTTTCCAATGATGTTGGTGAATCTTTTTTTCAGGGTAGTCTCCTATTTTGTGCTTCCATTTTTGGGGCAAGAGCATGTGTATGATGACCGCTCTTTTATTTGGTTATGTATAAAAATTTTCATTTGCTTTATTTCTCTAGCCTTTTTGAAATGGTTAGACTATGATTTTACTAGTTTGAGGAGGGAGATTCTCGATAAAGGTTTTCAACAGTCTCTGACTAAGATTAACTGGATAATGGGGGCTTACTATCTAGTGATGCAAAGTCTGTCTTATTTTGAAAATGTACAAGGTATTCAATCAACGACTGTTCGCCATCTGATTCTAGTGTTTTACCTACTCTTTTTTATGGGGGTTATCAAGAAGCTGGATACCTATTTGAAGTACAAACTCCATGAGAGACTGGACCAAGAGCAGGCCTTGCGCTACAGAGATATGGAACGCTATAGTCGGCATATAGAGGAACTTTACAAGGAAGTACGGAGTTTTCGCCATGACTACACCAACCTCTTGACCAGTTTACGTCTGGGCATTGAAGAGGAGGATATGGAGCAGATAAAAGAGGTCTACGACTCGGTCTTAAAGGATTCCAGTCAGAAATTGCAGGACAACAAATATGACCTTGGCAGATTGGTAAATATTCGTGATAAAGCCCTCAAAAGTCTACTAGCAGGGAAATTTCTAAAAGCTAGAGATAAGAACATTGTCTTTAATGTCGAAGTTCCTGAGGAGATTCAGGTAGAGGGGATGAGCCTGCTTGATTTTCTGACTATTGTGTCTATCCTTTGTGACAATGCTATTGAAGCCAGTGCAGAGGCCAGTCAACCTCATGTTTCAATTGCTTTTTTAAAAAATGGAGCACAGGAGACCTTTATCATTGAAAATTCCATTAAAGAAGAGGGTATAGACATTTCTGAGATTTTCTCCTTTGGAGCCAGTTCTAAAGGGGAGGAGAGAGGAGTTGGTCTCTATACCGTCATGAAAATTGTGGAAAGCCATCCTAATACCAGTCTAAATACCACCTGTCAAAATCAAGTCTTTCGTCAGGTTTTAACAGTTCACTCGATGTCAGTTGATGATTAGAAGATCTGTGGAAAGAAGTACCGCCTGTAGTCATCAATTAAAATGCCATAGTATATGAGGTACCCTATATGAATAAGAAATCCTTTTTTATCATCTGTTCTACGTTGATTATAGCATCGAATCTTCTCATGATTTCCGTGGTGAACAAGGGAGAAGAAACAGGGAGCAATCTGTTTGTGATTGCTATAGCTTGTGTTTTGCTACCAGCCTTTTTATATGCAGTTGAAAACAGACTTACTTCAATGGTAAGAGTAGAATCAATACTCCTGATTCAGTTGACAGTTATATCCCTACTCCGTCTTATCAACAGAATAGGGAGTACGCCTGAAATCCTCAACATTATCATTACCCTTATCGCTTTGGCAAGTGGAACAGCTGCTATCCTTGTTGCGATCATGAGAATATATGAGAACATACGGAAGTGAGGGTGAGTAGTTTTCTATTTTGTATTTTCACATTGTCAAGTTCCCCAGGGCAAGTATGTTTTTCATGCTTGCTTTTTTTATTTTTAACAATTCAAGATGTTTTGATGACCGTTTGTGATTTGGATGGAAAATTTTAAAAAATAGTAGTATACTAACCTTATTAAGGTTGTAATAGGACGAAAGTAAAAAGAGGTATTCCTCGTGAATGCAAAAACAATGTTACAATTGGCTACTGTGGTTGCTTAAAGGCTTGAGCTTGTATGTAGAGGAGCTGTACTTGGAGGTAATTATGGATTTCAAAAGTTTTCTTATTGCTTTTGTTGTTGGTATGTTTGTTTCTTTTATTACTTCTTTAATTAGGGAAAAATTTTTAAAATCTCCAAAGAAGAATAAAGATAGATCTAATTAGATAGAAAGATTTTTTATCGCTAGTTTAATCTACAGTGGAGTTTCTTTAATATTGTTTCGCCTGTTAAAATGATATGTGATAGCAGGATAAAAAATCTACAAATTAAGTTGGTATCAATACGGTGTAAAGGGCAAGTATGTTTTTCATGCTTGCTTTTTTTAATTTTTTACAATTCAAGATGTTTTGATGACCATTTATGATTTGAGTGTTCCAAGGATAAAATGAGTGCTATACTAGCAGTGTAAAGGTTGTAGCTAAACTAAGATAAAGCATACATTTAGGAGGAAATTTTATGAAGAAAAAAATACTGATTATTTTCGTTCTATATCTGATCATGTCTATCCTTCTTTATCCGCTTAGGGAGAGTGATTGGTATCATCTATTCTATACAATAGCCTATGTGATTGCAGTGATGATCTATTTTGCTTTAATGAAAAAGAAAGGAGCAAAGAAATGAAAACTTTTCTTGCTAAAAAACGGAACATCTTCCTTATGAGATTGTTCCTAGGTCAGTTGCCCTTACTTGTCTCCACTTATCTATTTCTATCTCGTCAGTTTTTAAATTTTTCCTTAGTTTTCCAATTTCTTTTAGTGGTTATTAACTTAGCTTCCATTTTGGTTACTGTTTACCTCACTAGGGAAATGAGGATAAGAGAGTTTGAAGATGATGATTTGGTTAGTCCTAGAACCAATCAACTCATGTATATCGGCTTGACAGGTTTTATGTCCATTATTTGTTTGTATAGAGGTATCACAGCAGGAGAATTCTATCAGCAATTAATTGCCTATATTGGCGCTATTCTCTGCTTGATTATTATGCTTCTACTCATTTGGGGCTTGAAGTATTATAAAAAGTAGCT
Organism: Streptococcus sp. 20925_1_69; assembly: GCF_041432365.1. GTDB lineage: Bacteria > Bacillota > Bacilli > Lactobacillales > Streptococcaceae > Streptococcus. The sequence continues at coordinate 36,754 of NZ_JAPVZL010000006.1, read as the reverse complement.
TGCCTTCCTCTTCTGACAGAATCTTTTATTAGAAGGCTCTATTAAACTGTCCGTGAAATAAGTGAATGGAGGTATTTAAAATGAAATATAGATTATTTCTTGTTATTTTCTTGAGTAGTATTTTGAATATTCTTTTAGGGACATTTTTACAAATCTCTAATGTATCAATTGGGTGGCTTGTTCTTTACAGTGGCTTGTTTGAAGCAGGAGTTTTTCTTCTTACCAATAAAGGGTTTGCGGTCCAAATCAAGGAGGTAGACATTCAAAACCGTTTTAAATTTATTTTTAGGAAAACGATATGGTTTCAAATTCTTTTGCTTATCTTTATGATGATTAAACTTTATCTTGGTTTGGATGCGAGGTTGATTTTATTCTATGGACATATTTTCATTGTCTTTAATGCTTTAATATATCTATTATCTAGTAGTCAGGTTAGTCTAAAAAAGAGCAAGCTGTCTTCTTAATCTTGCAGTAACAGAGCCTGACAAGGCGAGCCATCCTGTCTTGTAGATAGTGGGGAGGATTTATATGAAAAAATATCCTATTCTTTTCAAAACGAGTGCCATTCTTTCTTATTTGTTTCTGTTTTTCGGACTGTTTTGGACAACCCAATTTTGGAGCAATTATTGGGAGTTCTCGTCTTGGGTAGGAAATCTTATCTGGATTCGAAACATCATCAGTCTTCTCTTTATCTGCTTTATGATTTGGATTTTGGTCAGGTCGGGCCATGCTTATCTCTTTCGTATCCCTAGAAAAAAGTGGTTGAGCTATTCCGTCCTGACGGTGTTAGCAGCTGTTGTGCTTATCTGTTTTAACTATCTGACAGCTAAATACGTTCAGGGGACGAACGAAGGTTGGAATTTGTTTATTGCCTATAGTGAGACCAATTTTGCGGAGTTTGGTGTTTACCTAACTTTAATCGTACTAGGACCTCTGATGGAAGAATTGGTATGTAGGGGACTGCTTCAACATGCCTTCTTTAAGAATTCGAGGTGGGGGCTGGATCTTCTCTTTCCGTCATTCTTATTTGCCTTGCCCCACTTTTCTAGCTTGCCAAGTCTCGCAGATATTTTTGTCTATACGGCAGTGGGCTGTCTATTTGCCTGTCTAACACGTTATACGAAGAGTATCTATCCTTCTTATTCGATTCATATTGTTAATAATATCATCGCAAACTTACCATTTTTGCTCACTTTTCTACATAGGGTCTTGGGGTAAAAAATAAAAGGCTTGCTTTTCAGCCATAGAGGAGGTCATCATGTATAAACACTTATTTTTCCTAGATTCCAAAACCTTAGACTGGTTGACGCCCTATATTCTAGTCTTGGCATCTGACACCATTGCTTTTAATATTTTTGTGCTAACCTTTGTATTTGTTGTGGTCTTTTATTTCCTAAATCCCATGCTATCTTTAATGGCTATCTTCTTAGGGGGTGGTTATGTGGTCGGATTTTGGTTACTAAAATGGTTTGTTTTGGAAAGGCTAGAACTAAAGAATGACGTGTAGGAAGTCTGTTTGGTGAGGAGGATAGTTTTATGGAGTTTTTTGATAAATTTCATGCCTTGTGTTTTGGATTTTTAGTACTAATAATCGTCATTACAGTTCCTTATACGATTAACCATGGGGATTTTTTTCAAAATGAATCTGAATTGATTATTGTAAGTCTTCTAGTAACCTCGCTGAGTGTTGCTTATGCTAGAAAGTTTGATATGATTTCTTTTGGGATGTTAAGCAAGAAACAACTTTTGCTTTTCACTGCAATCTTTCTTCTAAGTGTACTTGAGACGCTGGTTTATATTCATTTCTTCGCTGTTTCTTCTGGCGCAGGAGTTCAACACTTGGCGGAAGTCAGCAGAGGAATTTCTCTGTCTTTGATTTTGACTACCTCAGTTTTTGGCCCCATCCAGGAGGAACTCATTTTCAGAGGACTTCTTCAAGGTGCGGTTTTTGACAACTCTTGGTTAGGGCTTGTGCTAACTTCCTCTCTCTTTTCTTTCATGCATGGACCTTCTAATGTCCCTTCGTTTATTTTTTATCTACTTGGGGGCTTGTTGCTGGGCTTTGCTTATAAAAAGAGCCAAAATTTGTGGGTTTCTACTTTAGTTCATATGTTTTACAACAGTTGGCCACTCCTATATTATTTATAAAAATCATGAAAGGTAAGCAGAAGACGGTGCTTGCCTTTTTCTTTCTATAATGATAACCCAAACCATCCCAGAGGCTTTTCTTTGAGAATCGGGTGTGGAGCGGTTGACGAATAGGGCAAAAACTAGTAGAATAGTAAGGAAACTTTATACGGAGGAAAGAAATGGATTTGGGTGATAATGAGCTAACACTGACTCCCATACCTGGGAAAAGTGGCAAGGCTTATATGGGTAGCTATCCTGATGGGAAGCGTATCTTTGTAAAAATGAACACCTCTCCAATCCTACCTGGTCTAGCTAGAGAACAAATTGCTCCACAATTATTATGGAGTCGCCGTTTGGCAGATGGGCGTGATATGTGTGCTCAAGAATGGTTGACAGGCAAAATATTGACCCCCTATGATATGAATCGTAAACAAATCGTCAATATCTTAACCCGTCTGCATCGCTCACGTCCGTTGATGACACAGTTGAGTCGTTTGGGATATGCCATGGAAACACCTGTAGATTTACTACAGTCTTGGCAGGAAACGGCTCCAGATGCTTTGCGTAAAAATCATTTTATCAGTGAAGTGATGGCTGATTTACGTCAGACTATTCCAGGATTTAGAGAGGACTATGCGACCATTGTCCATGGAGATGTACGACATAGTAATTGGATTGAGACAGACAGTGGCTTGATTTATTTGGTAGATTGGGATTCGGTTCGCTTGACCGACCGCATGTTTGATGTGGCCCATATGCTCTGCCATTATATTCCAGAACATCAGTGGAAGGAATGGTTGACCTACTACGGTTACAAGTACAATCAAACGGTATTAAATAAATTGTATTGGTACGGTCAATTGTCTTATTTGAGCCAGATTTCCAAGTATTATATGAACCAAGATTTAGAAAATGTCAATCGGGAGATCCATGGCCTGCGTCACTTCCGAGACAAGTATGGAAAGAGAAGATGAGAGTTAGAAATCGTAAAGGGGCGACAGAATTACTAGAGGCAAATCCCCAGTATGTGGTCCTCAATCCCTTGGAAGCCAAGGGGAAATGGCGGGACTTGTTTGGCAATGATAATCCTATTCATGTGGAAGTTGGAAGTGGAAAGGGTGCCTTTGTTTCAGGTATGGCTAAGCAAAACCCTGACATCAACTATATCGGGATTGATATTCAAAAGTCTGTTTTGAGCTACGCTTTGGACAAGGTGCTTGAAGTTGGAGTGCCTAACATTAAGCTCTTGTGGGTAGATGGTTCTGACTTGACTGACTACTTTGAAGACGGTGAGATCGACCGCTTGTATCTGAACTTTTCAGATCCTTGGCCGAAAAAACGCCATGAAAAGCGTCGTTTGACCTACAAGACCTTCTTGGATACCTTCAAGCGCATCTTGCCTGAAAATGGAGAAATTCATTTCAAGACGGATAACCGTGGCTTGTTTGAGTACAGTTTAGTGAGCTTTTCTCAGTATGGCATGAAGCTCAATGGTGTCTGGTTAGATTTACATGCCAGTGATTTTGAAGGCAATGTCATGACAGAATACGAGCAAAAATTCTCCAACAAGGGGCAAGTTATCTACCGAGTTGAGGCAGAATTTTAAGAAATAGCCTGAAATCAGGCTGTATAGGTGCTTTTGCTTTACATAAGTTGGCAAACGTGCTATACTATGAGTAAGAATATGAAAAGTGAGGCGGGGAAATATCTTCGCCTCTTGCTTATGAGGAGGTGGACGCAATCGCAACAATCGTAGAATTAGTCAGAGAAGTTGTAGAACCTGTCATAGAAGCTCCTTTCGAACTCGTGGATATCGAGTATGGAAAGATTGGCAGTGACATGATTCTCAGTATTTTTGTAGATAAACCTGAAGGAATTACCTTGAACGACACGGCAGACTTGACAGAAATTATCAGTCCTGTCCTAGACACCATCAAGCCAGATCCCTTCCCAGAACAATATTTCCTAGAAATCACCAGTCCAGGCTTGGAACGTCCTTTAAAAACCAAGGATGCCGTCGCTGGAGCGGTTGGGAAATACATCCATGTCGGGCTCTACCAAGCCATCGATAAGCAAAAGGTCTTTGAAGGAACCTTGTTGTCCTTTGAAGAGGATGAGTTGACTATGGAATATATGGACAAGACGCGTAAGAAAACTGTCCAAATTCCATACAGTTTAGTATCAAAAGCACGTTTAGCAGTTAAATTATAGAAAAAGAAAGGATAGCTTTTGAGGATTCAAAAGTGAAGAAAACATGAGTAAAGAAATGCTAGAGGCCTTCCGCATTTTGGAAGAAGACAAGGGAATCAAAAAAGAAGACATCATCGACGCAGTAGTAGAGTCGCTTCGTTCCGCTTATCGCAGACGCTATGGTCAATCAGACAGCGTAGCCATTGACTTCAACGAAAAAACAGGTGACTTTACAGTTTATACTGTTCGTGAAGTTGTTGATGAAGTCTTTGATAGCCGTTTGGAAATCAGCTTGAAAGATGCTCTTGCCATTAATTCAGCCTATGAACTTGGTGATAAAATCAAATTTGAAGAAGCACCTGCTGAGTTTGGTCGTGTAGCAGCTCAATCTGCCAAACAAACCATCATGGAAAAAATGCGCAAGCAAACACGTGCCATCACTTACAATACTTATAAAGAACATGAACAAGAAATCATGTCTGGTACAGTAGAACGCTTTGACAACCGCTTCATCTATGTCAACCTTGGTAGCATTGAAGCCCAATTGTCAAAACAAGACCAAATTCCTGGTGAAGTTTTTGCTTCTCATGATCGTATTGAAGTTTATGTCTACAAGGTTGAAGACAATCCTCGCGGAGTGAACGTCTTTGTTAGCCGTAGCCATCCAGAAATGATCAAACGTTTGATGGAGCAAGAAATTCCAGAAGTTTATGATGGAACTGTTGAAATCATGAGCGTGGCTCGTGAAGCTGGTGACCGTACTAAAGTTGCCGTTCGTAGTCACAATCCAAATGTGGATGCTATCGGAACAATCGTTGGACGTGGTGGAGCTAATATCAAGAAGATTACCAGCAAATTCCACCCAGCTCGATACGATGCTAAAAATGATCGTATGGTGCCAATCGAAGAAAATATCGATGTTATCGAGTGGGTAGCAGATCCAGCCGAATTTATCTACAATGCTATTGCTCCTGCTGAGGTTGACCAAGTTATCTTTGACGAAAACGATAGTAAACGTGCCTTGGTGGTTGTTCCTGATAACAAGCTTTCTCTTGCTATCGGTCGTCGTGGACAAAATGTTCGCTTGGCGGCTCACTTGACTGGTTACCGTATCGATATCAAGTCTGCTAGCGAATTTGAAGCCATGGAAGAAGCTGGTTCGGTAGATTTGGGATCAGAAAACGATACTGTAGAAGAATAAAAGCTGCTAGAGGAGGGAAAGATGAAAACGAGAAAAATCCCTTTGCGCAAGTCTGTTGTGTCTAACGAAGTGATTGATAAGCGTGATTTGCTCCGTATTGTCAAGAACAAGGAAGGACAAGTCTTTATCGATCCGACAGGCAAGGCCAATGGCCGCGGCGCTTACATCAAGCTAGACAATGCAGAAGCCCTAGAGGCGAAAAAGAAGAAGGTCTTTAACCGTAGCTTTAGCATGGAAGTGGATGAAAGCTTTTATGACGAGTTGGTCGCTTATGTGGATCACAAAGTGAAAAGAAGAGAGTTAGGACTTGAATAAGCAAAAGTTAAGCAATCTCTTGGGACTTGCTCAGCGAGCAGGGCGGATTATATCGGGTGAAGAATTGGTGGTCAAGGCCATTCAAGACGGCAAGGCCAAGTTGGTCTTTCTAGCCCATGATGCTGGTCCTAATCTGACCAAGAAGATTCAAGATAAAGGTCATTATTATCAAGTAGAAATTGTAACCGTGTTTTCAACACTGGAATTAAGCATAGCAGTCGGAAAATCGAGAAAGGTTTTGGCTGTAACAGATGCTGGATTTACAAAGAAAATGAGGTCTCTTATGGAATAGAAGAGGAGGACATGATTTGTCTAAGAAAAGATTGTACGAAATCGCAAAAGAACTTGGAAAAGAAAGTAAAGAAGTTGTAGCGCGTGCAAAAGAGTTGGGCTTGGATGTGAAAAGCCACTCATCAAGTGTGGAAGAAGCTATCGCTGCAAAAATCGCTGCTAGCTTTAAGTCCGCAGTTGCTCCGAAAGCAGAAGCAAAACCTGCCGAACCAAAAGCAAGTGCAGAAAAGAAAGCCGAGAAATCTGAACCAGCTAAACCAGTTGTAGCTAAGGAAGAGGTAAAACCGGCTGAGCCAGTTGCTCCTAAAACAGAAAAAGCAGCAGCTAAACCGCAAAGCCGTAATTTCAAGGCTGAACGTGAAGCCCGTGCCAAAGAGCAAGCAGAGCGACGCAAGCAAAACAAGGGCAATAACCGTGACCAACAACAAAACGGAAACCGTCAGAAAAATGACGGCCGTAATGGTGGTAAACCTGGTCAAGGCAACCGCGACAATCGTCGCTTTAACGACCAAACTAAGAAACAGCAAGGTCAGCAAAATCGTGGTAATGAGCGCCGTCAACAAGAGGACAAACGTCCAAATCAAGCGGCTCCACGTGTTGACTTTAAAGCCCGTGCAGCAGCCCTAAAAGCAGAGCAAAATGCAGAATATGCCCGTTCAAGTGAGGAGCGTTTCAAGCAGACTCAGGCTGCCAAAGAAGCCTTGGCCCAAGCAAACAAACGCAAGGAGCCAGAGGAAATCTTTGAAGAAGTGGCTAAGTTAGCTGAACAAGCGCAACAAGCACAGCAAGTTCAAGCAGTGGCTGAAGTCGTCCCTGAGAAAAAAGAAGCTGCAGTGGATACACGTCGTAAAAAACAAGCTCGACCAGACAAAAATCGTGACGATTATGATCACGAAGAAGATGGTCCTAGAAAACAACAAAAGAATCGAAGTAGTCAAAATCAAGTGAGAAATCAAAAGAATAGTAACTGGAATAACAATAAAAAGAACAAAAAAGGCAATAACAAGAACAACCGTAATCAGACTCCAAAACCTGTTACGGAGCGCAAATTCCATGAATTGCCAACAGAATTTGAATATACAGATGGTATGACTGTTGCGGAAATCGCAAAACGTATCAAACGTGAACCAGCTGAAATCGTTAAGAAACTTTTCATGATGGGTGTCATGGCCACACAAAACCAATCTTTGGATGGGGAAACAATTGAACTCCTCATGGTGGATTATGGTATCGAAGCCAAACAAAAGGTTGAAGTGGATAATGCCGACATCGAACGTTTCTTTGTCGAAGATGGTTATCTCAATGAAGATGAATTGGTAGAGCGTCCACCAGTTGTAACTATCATGGGACACGTTGACCACGGTAAAACAACACTCCTAGATACCCTTCGTAACTCTCGTGTTGCGACAGGTGAAGCGGGTGGTATCACTCAGCATATCGGTGCCTACCAAATCGTGGAAAATGGCAAGAAGATTACCTTCCTTGATACACCAGGACACGCGGCCTTTACATCAATGCGTGCGCGTGGTGCTTCTGTTACCGATATTACTATCTTGGTCGTAGCGGCAGATGACGGGGTTATGCCTCAGACTATCGAAGCCATTAACCACTCAAAAGCGGCCAACGTTCCAATCATCGTAGCCATTAACAAGATTGATAAACCAGGTGCTAACCCAGAACGCGTTATCGGTGAATTGGCAGAGCATGGAGTTATGTCAACTGCTTGGGGTGGAGATTCTGAATTTGTTGAAATTTCAGCTAAATTCAACCAAAATATCGAAGAATTGTTGGAAACAGTCCTTCTTGTGGCTGAAATCCAAGAACTCAAGGCAGACCCAACAGTGCGTGCGATCGGTACAGTTATCGAAGCTCGCTTGGATAAAGGAAAAGGTGCGGTCGCAACCCTTCTTGTTCAACAAGGTACCTTGAATGTCCAAGACCCAATCGTTGTCGGAAATACCTTCGGTCGTGTCCGTGCTATGACCAATGACCTTGGTCGTCGCGTTAAGGTGGCTGGACCATCAACACCAGTTTCTATCACAGGTTTGAATGAAGCGCCAATGGCAGGTGACCACTTTGCCGTTTACGAGGATGAAAAATCTGCGCGTGCAGCTGGTGAAGAACGTGCCAAACGTGCCCTTATGAAACAACGTCAAGCTACCCAACGTGTCAGTCTTGAAAACCTCTTTGATACCCTTAAAGCTGGTGAACTCAAGTCAGTTAACGTTATCATCAAGGCCGACGTACAAGGTTCTGTTGAAGCCCTTTCTGCCTCACTTCAGAAAATCGATGTGGAAGGTGTTAAAGTTACTATCGTCCACTCAGCAGTCGGTGCAATCAACGAATCAGACGTGACCCTTGCTGAAGCTTCAAATGCCTTTATCGTTGGTTTCAATGTACGCCCTACACCACAAGCTCGTCAACAAGCTGAAGCTGACGATGTGGAAATCCGTCTCCACAGCATTATCTACAAGGTTATCGAAGAGATGGAAGAAGCTATGAAAGGGATGCTTGATCCAGAATTTGAAGAAAAAGTTATCGGTGAAGCAGTTATTCGTGAAACCTTCAAGGTGTCTAAAGTGGGAACTATCGGTGGATTCATGGTTATCAACGGTAAGGTTACCCGTGACTCTAAAGTCCGTGTTATCCGTGATGGTGTCGTTATTTATGATGGTGAACTCGCAAGCTTGAAACACTACAAAGACGACGTTAAGGAAGTTACAAACGGTCGTGAAGGTGGATTGATGATCGATGGCTACAATGATATCAAGACTGATGATGTGATTGAGGCCTACGTCATGGAAGAAATCAAGAGATAAGATTTTTGCTCCTTTCTTAGGTGGTGAGGGACGCAAGCAAACCGATGGTTTCATTGCTTATTTTTGAGCCTAGGGTCTCAAAAATCCCCTGTGATGGGACTGATAAATCAGTTCCATCACTTTCACCACGGCGAAAGAAGCAGATGATTTCAAATTGAACTTCGTTCCAATTTGAAATGAAAATCAATAAATTTAAAAATAGCTAGGTCTGCTGGCCTAGCTTTTGGTTCAAAGTAGAGAAAGGAATATCATGGCAAATCATTTCCGTACGGATCGTGTGGGCATGGAAATCAAGCGTGAAGTCAATGAGATTTTGCAAAAGAAAGTCCGTGATCCGCGTGTCCAAGGTGTGACTATCACAGATGTTCAGATGCTAGGTGACTTGTCTGTTGCCAAGGTTTACTACACCATTTTGAGTAACCTTGCTTCGGATAATCAAAAAGCCCAAATTGGACTTGAAAAAGCAACTGGTACCATCAAACGTGAACTTGGTCGCAATTTGAAATTGTACAAAATCCCAGATTTGACTTTCGTCAAAGACGAGTCCATCGAATATGGAAACAAGATTGACGAAATGCTACGCAATCTGGATAAGAACTAAGAAGAGGGGAAACCCTCTTTTTTGGTGGGGAAATGGCTACAAAACATACTGGCGGAATCTTTCCAGAGTTAAACATTATTAAAAAGCTTTATAAAATTCAACTTGTATGATATTATAGGAATTAGAAAGAGTAAATTTCACAGAAATAGCCAGTAAGACTGGTATCGTTAATATTTTGAAAGTGTTGTTAAACGAGGGAAGATAATATGGGACTCATAAAAATTCTAGCTAAAACTTACGGGAATTACTTTTTGACCATGCAAGGTGTAAAAGTGATGAAAACGATAAAGAAAGATGATAATGTCGTTGTCGGTCTGGGAAAACTCTTTATTGCAGACAAGCTAATGGATACGGCTCGGTGGCTCATCAAGCCAGAGGAGAGAAAATGAAATTTTTCTGGGGACTTCTTGCGATTATTTTTATTAAACCGATTATTGGGATTTTGAAATTCTTTTGGATGATCATCTCTTTTGTGGTTCAATTGCTGTTTTACAAGCTATTATTTAAGATATTGGATTGGCTCTTTAAACTTATTTAGATGGTAATCCAAGTCGTGGGGAACTAGCAAGTCTTGTACTGCTAGTTTTTTAATCTCTTTCCATATGGTATAATATAAGCAGTAAAATCATTTTAGAATATTCAATGGAGGTCGTCATGGACAATATCATCGATGTGTCAATTCCTGTTGCAGAAGTGGTGGATAAGCATCCAGAAGTCTTGGAAATCCTAGTGGAGCTAGGTTTTAAACCGCTTACCAATCCCTTGATGCGCAACACAGTCGGTCGCAAAGTATCGCTTAAGCAGGGGTCTAAGCTTGAAGGAACCCCTATGGACAAGATTGTCCGCACACTGGAAGCAAATGGTTACGAAGTGATTGGATTAGACTAATGGCAGATGAACGGATTCATGTCCTACGGGATATTTTGTTAGAATTGCACAATGGCGCCTCTCCTGAGTCGGTTCAGGAGCGCTTTGATGCGACCTTTACAGGTGTTTCAGCCATCGAGATTTCCCTTATGGAGCACGAGCTGATGAACTCAGACTCAGGTGTCACCTTTGAAGATGTTATGGAACTCTGTGATGTCCATGCCAATCTTTTTAAAAATGCTGTTAAGGGTGTCGAAGTTGCAGATACTGAGCATCCAGGTCACCCAGTTCGTGTCTTTAAGGAAGAAAATCTGGCCCTCCGTGCGGCCTTGATTCGCATTCGGAGATTGTTAGATACCTATGAGTCTATGGAAGATGAAGAAATGCTGGCGGAGATGCGCAAGGGTTTGGTCCGTCAAATGGGGCTTGTGGGTCAATTTGATATTCATTACCAACGTAAGGAAGAGCTCTTTTTCCCCATCATGGAGCGCTATGGACACGATTCACCTCCCAAAGTTATGTGGGGAGTGGATGATCAGATCAGGGAACTCTTTCAAACAGCTTTAGCGACAGCCAAGTCACTACCAGAAGTGTCGATTAGCACTGTAAAGGAAACTTTTGAAGCCTTTGCGACAGAGTTTGAAAGTATGATTTTCAAGGAAGAGTCCATCCTTCTCATGATTCTCCTTGAATCCTTTACCCAGGATGACTGGATTCAGATTGCAGAGGAGAGCGATGCCTATGGCTATGCTATCATCCGTCCGTCTGAGAAATGGGTACCAGAACGACAAAGTTTCGTTGAGGAAAAGATTGCAGAGGAGCCTATTCAGCTAGATACGGCAGAGGGACAAGTTCAGCAGGTTATCGATACGCCAGAAGGCCAGTTTACCATTACCTTTACCCCTAAGGAAAAGGAAGCAGTGTTGGACCGCCATAGTCAACAGGCTTTTGGCAATGGCTATCTCTCGGTCGAGCAGGCCAATCTCATCCTCAATCACCTCCCTATGGAGATTACCTTTGTCAATAAAGACGATATTTTCCAGTATTACAATGACAATACGCCAGCTGATGAGATGATTTTCAAACGAACACCGTCCCAAGTCGGGCGCAATGTTGAACTCTGCCATCCACCTAAGTATTTGGACAAGGTTAAGACCATTATGAAGGGGCTTCGTGAGGGTACTAAGGATAAATATGAAATGTGGTTCAAGTCTGAGTCGCGAGGTAAATTTGTCCACATCACCTACGCAGCAGTGCACGATGAAGAGGGAGAATTCCAAGGGGTGCTGGAGTATGTTCAGGATATTCAACCCTACCGTGAGATTGACACGGACTATTTCCGTGGATTAGAATAAGGAGAAAAAATGAGTTACGAACAAGAATTTATGAAGGAATTTGAAGCTTGGGTCAATACCCAAATCATGATCAACGACATGGCGCATAAGGAAAGCCAAAAAGTCTACGAAGAAGACCAAGACGAGCGTGCCAAAGATGCTATGATCCGATACGAAAGCCGCTTGGATGCGTATCAGTTCTTGCTTGGTAAGTTTGAAAACTTCAAGGCAGGCAAGGGATTCCATGATTTGCCAGATGGCTTATTCGGTGAGCGAAATTATTAAACGAGATAGATTCTTGATTTTTTACTAAAATCTTGATAGAATATTTATATTAAATCCTTGTCAGAGCAGGGGTTTTTTATTGAAAGGATTTTATCATGTCAAAGAAACTCAATCGTAAAAAACAATTACGAAATAGCCTCCGTCGTGCAGGTGCTTTCTCAAGTACTGTGACGAAGGTTGTAGAAGAGACAAAAAAAGTCGTAAAACGTGCAGAACAGTCAGCAAGCCAAGCTGGTAAGGCTGTTTCTAAAAAAGTTGAACAAGCAGTCGAAGCTACCAAAGAGCAAGCGCAAAAAGTAGCTAATTCTGTAGAAGATTTTGCAGCAAACTTGGGTGGACTTCCACTTGACCGTGCCAAAACTTTCTATGATGAAGGAATCAAGTCTGCGTCAGATTTCAAAAACTGGACTGAAAAAGAACTCCTTGCCTTGAAAGGAATCGGCCCAGCTACCATCAAGAAATTGAAAGAAAACGGCATTAAGTTCAAGTAATCTTTCTTGTCCCTTGCAATTCTAAGAAAAACTTGCTACAATAAAGCCATCAGAGGTGTTTTGAATTCCACATTTTACAGAAAGTGGCGGTGCTGAGAAGTCCACAAATGTGTCAAAACTGGTTGCTGATGGATGAAAAATGAAATATTACTGTCTTTTGCTTTTAAAGACGAGAGTTGCGGGCTCTGCCCGAAATTGGGTGGTACCGCGGATAAGCACATTCGTCCCTGTCATGTAGATGGCAGGGCTTTTCTTTTGTATCTTGGTCAAAGGAGGTTGTCATGAAGCAATCTTTTAAAACAAGTAAACTCTATTATGGCTTTCCTATTTTCATTTTGGGATATCAGGATCAGAATTTTGGACACAATATTACGACCTGTAGCTCCTCTTATAGCTTGGGAGATTGGCTAGTCATTGGTGTCGGAGCTGAGGAAAATGCGGCTGAGCAAATCAAGCATTACCAGAAGTTTACTGTGAATATTCCTGATGAAAATCTCATGCTCGAGATGGAGCAGGCTGGTTTTATCAGTCATCGAGAGAAATTGAAACACCTGGGGCTAGACCACGAGATTTCTGAACAGACTCAGTCTCCGATTTTAGAGGCTTGTCCAGTCGTATTAGAATGTCAAGTTGATAGAATTATTGAGGAAGACGGTATTTGTCACATCTTTGCCAAGATTATCGAACGACTAGCTGATCCAGAACTTTTGGATGACAGGGGGCATTTTAAGAATGACCGTTTTGCGCCGACTTACTTTATGGGGGATGGCCACCAGCGCGTTTATCGCTATTTAGATGACCGAGTAGACCCTATGGGGAGCTTCATTAAGAAAGTGAGGAAGAAGGATGGCAAGAGCAACATTACCTGAACGAATCGAAACGGAGCGACTTATCCTACGAGTCCGCACAGTGGCGGATGCTGAGGATATCTTTGATTATGCTAGTCGTCCAGAAGTTTCTTACCCAGCAGGTTTTCCACCTGTCAAGACCTTGGAAGATGAGATTTATTATCTGGAGCACATTCTTCCCGAGCGCAATGAAAAGGACAATCTCCCAGCTGGTTACGGCATAGTAGTTAAAGGGACCGATACTATCATCGGCTCTGTTGATTTCAACCATCGTCATGAAGATGATGTGCTGGAGATTGGCTATACCTTACACCCAGACTATTGGGGACGCGGTTATGTGCCAGAAGCTGCGCGTGCCTTGATTGACTTAGGCTTTAAAGATTTGGGTCTTCACAAGATTGAACTGACTTGTTTTGGTTATAATGTCCAAAGTCAACGTGTCGCAGAAAAACTTGGATTTACCCTCGAAGCTCGCATCCGAGACCGTAAAGATGCCCAAGGCAATCGCTGTGATGATTTGAGATATGGCTTGCTGAGGAGTGAGTGGGAGGTAATTTGATGCATCTTTTCATCATTGGTGCTCCAGCCTCAGGAAAAATGACGATTGGTCAAGAACTGTCTCGACTGACGGATTCTACCCTCTTTTATAACCATCAAGCCATTGATTTTGCACTAGAAATCTATCAGGATTATACGGAGGAGATGTGGGAATTTGTTCGTGGAATTACCTTTTCTTTCCTTGGAGCTAGCGCTAGAAATCAGCGATATGTGATTTTAACAGACGTGATTGATTTTTCAAATCAGTACCAGATGATGTATTTGAAGCAAATTCAAGGTTTGTTGAATGACTATCATCAAGAGATTCTTTTTGTTGAATTGGAAACAAGCCTTGAAGAGCGCTTACGTCGAAATCAAACGGAGAATCGATTAAAGCACAAACCCTTAAAACGACATATTGAGGTATCTGAAAGAGAAATTTTAGAGACAGCTGAAACACTTCAATTAAATTCCCAACATCAACCGAATGAGTTGCACCACTACTTTAAAATAAATAATACGAATTTGTCTGCAGAAGAAGCTGCTAAGCAAATTCAAAATAAAATGAACAAAATAGAGAAAGGACACACACATGTCTAAAGAACTTTCACCTAAATACAATCCAGCAGAAGTTGAGGCTGGTCGTTACCAAAAATGGCTTGACGCTGATGTTTTCAAGCCTTCAGGCGATCAAAAGGCTAAGCCTTATTCAATCGTTATTCCACCACCAAATGTAACTGGTAAACTCCACCTTGGTCACGCTTGGGATACAACCTTGCAAGATATTATCATCCGTCAAAAACGGATGCAAGGTTTTGATACCCTTTGGCTTCCAGGTATGGACCACGCGGGGATTGCGACTCAGGCTAAGGTTGAGGAGCGCTTGCGTGGCGAGGGGATTAGCCGTTATGACCTGGGTCGTGAGAAATTCCTCGATAAGGTCTGGGAATGGAAAGACGAATATGCCACTACCATCAAGGAACAGTGGGGCAAGATGGGGCTCTCTGTAGACTACTCTCGTGAGCGTTTCACTCTTGATGAAGGTTTGTCAAAAGCCGTTCGCAAGGTCTTCGTGGATCTTTACAAGAAAGGCTGGATCTACCGTGGTGAGTTTATCATCAACTGGGACCCAGCGGCTCGCACAGCCCTTTCTGATATCGAAGTCATCCACAAGGATGTCGAAGGTGCCTTCTACCACATGAACTACATGCTGGAAGACGGCTCACGCGCCCTTGAAGTTGCGACAACTCGTCCTGAGACCATGTTTGGGGACGTTGCCGTTGCGGTCAATCCAGAAGACCCACGCTACAAGGATTTGATTGGTAAAAATGTTATTCTTCCAATCGCTAATAAATTGATCCCAATCGTTGGGGATGAGCACGCAGACCCTGAGTTTGGTACAGGTGTCGTGAAAATCACGCCTGCCCACGATCCAAACGACTTCTTGGTTGGTCAACGCCACAACTTGCCACAAGTTAACGTCATGAACGACGACGGAACTATGAATGAGCTTGCCTTCGAATTTGCAGGTATGGACCGTTTTGAAGCTCGTAAAGCAGTCGTTGCTAAGTTGGAAGAAATTGGTGCCCTTGTTAAAATCGAAAAACGTGTCCACAGTGTTGGTCACTCAGAGCGTACAGGTGTTGTGGTTGAACCACGCTTGTCTACTCAATGGTTCGTTAAGATGGACCAATTGGCTAAGAATGCTATTGCTAACCAAGACACAGAGGACAAGGTAGAATTCTACCCACCTCGTTTCAACGATACCTTCCTCCAATGGATGGAAAATGTCCACGACTGGGTCATCTCTCGCCAGCTCTGGTGGGGTCACCAAATCCCTGCTTGGTACAATGCTGAGGGTGAAATGTATGTCGGTGAAGAAGCTCCAGAAGGTGACGGTTGGACTCAGGACGAAGATGTCTTGGATACGTGGTTCAGTTCGGCTCTTTGGCCATTCTCTACCATGGGCTGGCCGGATGTCGACTCAGAAGACTTCAAACGTTATTATCCAACATCAACTTTGGTGACTGGTTATGATATTATCCCGTTCTGGGTATCTCGAATGATTTTCCAAGGTTTGGAATTTACTGGCAAGTCGCCATTTAAAAATGCCTTGATTCATGGTCTCATTCGTGATGAGCAAGGACGCAAGATGTCGAAATCTCTCGGTAACGGGATTGATCCAATGGATGTTATTGATAAGTACGGAACAGATAGCCTTCGTTGGTTCCTTTCAAACGGTTCTGCACCAGGGCAAGACGTGCGTTTCTCTTATGAGAAAATGGATGCTTCATGGAACTTTATTAACAAAATCTGGAACATCTCTCGTTATATCCTCATGAATAATGAAGGTTTGACCCTTGAGCAAGCAACTGCCAATGTCGAAAAAGTGGTCAACAAGGAAGCTGGAAATGTCACAGACCGCTGGATTCTCCACAACCTCAATGAAACTATCGGTAAAGTTACTGAAAACTTTGACAAGTTTGAGTTTGGTGTGGCTGGACACATCCTCTACAACTTCATCTGGGATGAATTTGCGGACTGGTACGTTGAATTGACTAAGGAAGTCCTTTATAGCGACAACGAAGAAGAGAAAGTCATCACACGTTCTGTTCTCCTTTACACTCTGGACAAGATCCTTCGTCTCCTTCACCCAATCATGCCATTCGTGACAGAGGAAATCTTTGGACAAATCTCAGAAGGTTCTATCGTGACAGCAGAATACCCAACTGTTAACCCAGCCTTTGAGGACCTTGCGGCCCACACAGGTGTCGAAAGCCTCAAAGACTTGATTCGTGCTATTCGTAATGCGCGTGCGGAAGTGAACGTAGCACCAAGCAAACCAATCACCATCCTTGTTAAGACTAGCGATAGTGACTTGGAAGCCTTCTTTAACAGCAATGTCAACTATATCAAACGCTTCACAAATCCAGAACACTTGGAAATCGCCTCAACCATCCCTGCGCCTGAACTGGCTATGTCAAGCGTCATCACAGGAGCAGAAATCTACTTGCCTCTCGCAGACCTCCTCAATGTCGAAGAAGAACTCGCTCGTCTCGACAAGGAACTGGCTAAATGGCAAAAAGAACTGGATATGGTCGGCAAGAAACTCTCTAACGAACGCTTCGTAGCCAACGCCAAACCAGAAGTCGTCCAAAAAGAACGCGACAAACAAGCCGACTATCAAGCTAAGTACGACGCGACCGTAGCGCGTATTGATGAGATGAAGAAGTTGGTTAAATAAACATAGAAACACGGTGATGAACCGTGTTTTTTGGTATAATGGTTATAGTAATTATAATTAGGAGTAAAATTAGTGGAATTAAAGGTAGCTACTATTTATACGATTGATAGAGAAAATAATACTACAACAAAGAATATACCAGATGATGGCATAAAATTTGATGAGTATCTTCATACAGTTCTTATTACAATAGCAAATAATAAAATTGTAAAGAATTATAAATCAAAAGCAGAAACAACACAAGTTATAAATTGTATAAAAAATATAATAGATAATCAAAGCGAACCAACTGTTTGTGAAGAATTTTTTGAATCGGTTTCTATGAGATTGTTGGAGAAAGAAATATCTGCACAGAGTAAAATAGAAAAAATGAAAAAATCTGTTCAAGTTGGGTCACTGATTCAAGCATTGTTTTATGATAGAGATAATCAAAGATATATGTTTTTACTTGCAAAAGTAGCTCATGTTGTTTTTGTAAATCAAGTAGGTTTATCAGATACACAAGGTTTTCCAAAAGATATTAAAGTTTATAAATCAGCAACTTTTTATATTGATGCAACTAGTAGCGAAGAGATTGGAGTTCAACTACATCAAGATACAATTACTAAGTATTGGTATGATGAATTTCTGGAGTTAATTGAATTGACTAATGATGAGGAAAATACAAAAAACGCTTTCAATGCTATTGATGGTTTTTTGAATAGAAAGATTAAGCAAGAATATCCAAAAGATCGAGCATTTTTAAGGAATTCTTTTATCCATTATTTCAGAACAAATGCTACTATGGATTATGATTCTATGATTGATGACATTTTTAATGATTATTCTTCTATTGATGAATCATTTCCAAGAGAACGATTTAAAAATGAATTACTTGAATTACCAGAAAAGAAAAAATTTGAGAGGAATTTTCAAGTAGTTGCCGATATTGTAAAGGCTAGAATACGTACAAATTATGAAGTATACCCGGGCATAAGATTAACAGTTTCAGAAAATAGAGAAGTTATTGAAACTTATACAGAACAAGGGAAAAAGTATTTAAAAATACAAGTTACCGATGAAACGACTTATTTAGAATTTACGCATGGAAATGACAATATATGATATTCTATTAGAAAAATTTAAAACTGATGATGATCGACTTTACTTTGAAGCCAAACAATCATTTTCTCTGGAAGCACTACCTGGAATTTCATTCTTTAAGACTCTTATAAAGGCAGTACCAGAACGAGATAAAATAATAATTAATTTAACTAATGATGCCGGGAGAGAGTTACGAATTGATAATTTAACACTGAATGATGTTTATATAGATTTTATATCTTACTCTGATCAAATCGACGTAACTATCTCTATAAATAAAAACATTTTAAATAATACTCTATCAATCTTTAATTACAATAAGTTTATTGATAATCTAAGCAAGCTTGATAACGTTGTTTTTCTGAATTTTTTGAGTTCGGTAATAACTAGCAAAGCAGAGTATATTTTTTTTGAAGTTTATGATAACGATATGCTTGGTAAAGCATATCGAACAGAAACTATATTTTTTAAATATTATAAAGATAAGTGTTTTGAATATTCGAAAACAAATAGATTAGAATTGTTTTCGAAAGTATTGTTTACTAATAATTTTTTTAATTTAAATGAGTTTCCCTTACTTCCAAACGATTTTCATATAGTCAGTAGTGAGTTCGATTCTAGAATAAAAGAACTATTTCAAAAATGGGAGATACTATTTTCATTTATTTATCTATCTTCTTTTTCATTTCTTCACAAAGAGAAATTAAATTTATCTAAAGATGCAACAAAGAACATAACAGATGTTATAAATATAAATCAATTTTCTTTTTTATACTCCAAGGAAATATATGATATTTTTAATTGGATTTACCATGATGATATTTATCTGGATAAACTTACAATAGCAAGGGAAGTAATAGAATCGTCAATATTTGATTTTAGTGATTTAAAATTAAGTGTAAGAGATATTTCAAGGGTTTATAATTTATATATAAAAAATAATGTGTCGGAATATCTAAGTGCTAAAAAGGATATAGGTGATTTTATAGTACATACACTGTATGAAATGGATCAGTATAGTAATGTTATAATTGGTAGTTTTAGCAATAACTTTGTTGCGTTAGTAGCATTTATTACGACTACTATGATAGCTAATATTGTATCTGATTCTCCTCTAGATAATATTTTTAGTAAAGATATTCTATGGTTGTTGCTGTTTGCGCTTTTTGGTTCATTAATTTATTGTTATTTATCTAATAAAAAATTTAATAAAGATATGACAGATTTCAATAAAGTTTTTGAGAGATTAAAAAATAATTATAAAGATATTTTGATAGGGGAAGATATAGGTAGTTTATTTTCTGAATCTGAATTTAAACAGCAAGTTGAAAATATATCAGAGATTAGACTGAATATAAATATTATTTGGATTGTATCTTCTATTTTATTAATTTTTCTTACCATTGTTGCATTATATAATAAATCTATTTAATCTATTTCTAGAAAGCAGGTAACTACATTACAAATTCTGTAAGTTTGAACCGACCTGATAAGTACAACATTGCAACTTTCTTCTCAGATAATGTGAGAATTGAGTTGGGATTTGAATAGACCTATGAGTTCAGAGTGGTGTATGCCAATGAATTTGATAAGTATTATTCATTTAATCAAACTATTCATCCAACGGACATTTCAGATAAGTGCATGAGATGTTGAGTATAACTCTTTTATTATTGTATAATTCATAGAACTTATTATGATGGCTTTTTATAATTTACGCCAATTCCATACCCATTTCACCATTTACCTATGACACAGAAAAACAATTGAAAGGATATTTCTATGCAACCAACTTACAACATTGACAATCCAAACTTGTCTTATGAAGCTAAGCGTGATTTATGGCGGATAGGTTTTGGTCTGCAGAAAGTTGACAATCTAGTGCCATCAGCTTATATGGAATCTTTGGCTGAGAAACAGGCTCGGGGTGAACTGACTTATGAGCAGGTTTATGAGGATGCAACGGCTTATCATCATACCATTGATGCGAGTACGGAGGAGGCAGACTTGGTTTCTCTTCGTATCGTTGAACTATTATCTCGAAGAGGCTTTAGCTTCAGTCCTGCAACCTTACTTGCTATTCATAAGGAGTTGTTTCAAGATATATTTGAAACCTCTATTCCGGTGGGGCAATTTCGTCAGACCAATATCACAAAGAATGAACCTGTTTTGAATGGTGAAAGTGTTGTGTATTCTGATTACTCCATGATTCAAATGACCTTGGATTATGATTTTAATCAGGAAAAACAAGTTGCATATGCGACACTAACCCAAGCGGATATGGTTAAAAAAATCCAGCATTTTATTTCAGGAATCTGGCAGATTCATCCATTTCGCGAAGGAAACACTCGGACGGTAACGGTCTTTTTGATTCAGTATCTTCGTGAGTTTGGTTTTGATATTGATAATACACCATTTCAGCAACATGCCAAGTATTTTCGTGATGCCTTGGTATTAGATAATGCAAAGATTTTACAGCGACGTCCTGAGTTTTTAACAGCTTTTTTTGAAAATCTCTTGCTCGGTGGTCAAAACGATCTGTCCTCAGAAAAGATGTATCTAGAACTCGATCTTTAAAAATCCTCATACTGAGTAAACATTGAATTTTAGGGGCAAAATAAGGTAAATATTCTCATAAGAAAACGTATATCATCAAAGTTTTAGGTCGCTTGATAATATGCGTTTTTTTAGTTTTATAGATTGCTCGTTTAAACTCTATTTATCTCGTACTTTCAGTGCTATTCGGATTTTATTTTCGTGTACAATTTCAGCTATTCTTGTTATAATCAGCCTATAGGAATCAAGGAGGTGACTGTTATGGCTGTTTTTGTGTCTTTGGATGGAATTGTGGTAGAAGTACTTGATGTCTTTTCTTCTTTTAATGGGGAAAGTGAGTTTTTCTTGTGTAAACGTCTTAAAGACAAGAGTCAGTTTGCTATGGAACGCTCTCAGTTCGAGGAGATGTTCCAACTTCAAAGTAGTCGCTTGACGACGCAAGAAAAATTACAATTGTTTACCTCTGTGTTTGCTGGCCGTTTTGATGTTTATGCTAAGAGTTTTATCAATGATCAAGGGAAAATTCAATATTTTCCATCCTATGATTATGGTTGGAAGCAGTTGCCGCCTGAAAAACGGAGTTTCCAGACATTGACGGATTCTGTTTTGAAATCTCATTTTCGTGGGGAGACAGCTATCGGTATCTTTCCTATGCACTTAGATGATAGCTGTTATTTTTTGGTACTGGATTTGGATGAAGGAGATTGGAAAGAAGCTGGTTTAACCATTCGAAGAATAGCCAGGGAACGCCAGATGGAAGCCCATCTAGAGATTTCTCGTTCGGGTCACGGACTCCATATTTGGTTCTTCTTTGAGGAAGCGATTCCGAGTCGAGAGGCTCGCTTGTTTGGAAAGAAACTGTTAGAACTGGCAATGCAGGAAAGTATGCAACTGTCCTTTGATTCTTTTGATCGCATGTTTCCAAATCAGGATGTTCTTCCTAAAGGTGGATTTGGTAATTTGATTGCCCTTCCTTTTCAAGGAGAAGCTTATCATCAAGGGCGAACGGTCTTTGTGGATGAACAGTTTCAGCCTTATGAAGACCAATGGAGGTATCTACAAGAGATTCAGAGGGTTTCAACTGCTAAAGTAGCACTCTTAATCCAAGAGGAGTTAGGCAAGCAAGAATTGGATAAGGAGTTGCAGATCGTCTTATCCAATATGATCCAACTTGAAAAATCGTCTGTGACACCAAAGACACTGTTTTTCTTGAAAAATATGGCTTCATTTTCTAATCCCGAATTTTATTTAAAGCAGGCTATGCGACAACCAACCTATCAAATTCCTGAGCGAATGTATTTATTTGGAGAATCTGATCATTATTTATGGCTGCCAAGAGGCTTGCTGTATCCATTGCAAGATAAATTTAAGCAGATATCTGTGGAAGATAGGAGAAGGGTACAAAGGTCTATTAGAGTGGAATTTAAGGGAGAACTCACTTTGGAGCAAGAGTTAGCCCTGTCAGATATGACTTCTAAAGAAAATGGTTTACTTCATGCGGAGACTGGTTTTGGAAAGACCGTTTTAGGTGCTGCTCTTATCTCTGAACGTAAGACAAAAACAATTATTCTAGTCCATAATAAGCAACTCTTAGACCAATGGCTGGATCGTTTAAACCATTTTTTGACTTTCGAAGAGAAAGAAGCTACCCGCTATACGCCATCAGGTCGTGAAAAGGTAATCGGCTATGTTGGGCAGTACGGTGGGACTAAGAAATGGCTGAGTAAACTGGTTGATGTTGTTATGATTCAATCTCTATTTAAGTTGGAAAATAGTCAAAGTCTTTTGGATGAGTATGAGATGATGATTGTGGATGAGTGTCATCATGTCTCTGCCTTGATGTTTGAAAAAGTTGTTGCACAGTTTAGAGGGAAGTATCTTTACGGTTTGACGGCTACGCCTGAGCGTAAGAATGGTCATGAGCCTATCGTTTTTCAGAGAATGGGTGAGATACTTCATACTGCTGGTAAGAGGGAGACATCTTTTAAACGGCAATTGCAATTAAGATTTACTTCTTTTGGTCATTTGGAGATAAAAAAGACCAAAGCAAGTAATTTTATACAGCTTAGTGATTGGATTGCTACTGACTCAGTGAGGAATCAGATGATTCTCAAGGATATTCTAGACCAAGTGGCAGAAGGGCGGAATATCTTGGTTCTAGTCAATCGAATTCAACAGATAGATGTCTTTGAAAAATTATTGAAAGAGAAGGAGGTTGATGACTGTTATATTATTAGTGGAAAAACCAAAGTCCGAGAGAGAACAAGTTTACTAGAGAAGCTAGAACAGCTAGATAAAGGATTTGTTTTGTTGTCTACTGGAAAATACATTGGCGAAGGTTTTGACTTACCTCAGCTAGACACGCTTATTTTGGCAGCACCCTTTTCTTGGAAAAATAATTTGATTCAGTACGCCGGTCGGATCCATAGAAACTACAAGGATAAGTCTTCGGTACGTATTTTCGATTATGTGGATATTCATGTTCCTTATTTAGAAAAGATGTTTCAGAAACGACAAGTAGCTTATCGAAAGATGGATTATCGTGCCATTGAGGGTGAGGAGAAACAATTCGTTTATGTTGATAGTAGATATGAGAATGTGTTGAGGGAGGACTTAGCAGGGGAAAGACAGGAATGTATGCTTATTTTGCCTTATGTGCACCAGACAAAACTGATGAATTTTCTAAAAGAATTTAGGATTAGTCAAATTGAGATATGTATACCAGAGACTGTTGCAAACAAATCCTGGCTATACCAGTTGAAGAGCAAGAGGATTAAAGTGTCTTTTACTCAATCAAAAATAGTCACGCCTATTCTATTGGTGAACAAGACCATTGTTTGGTATGGTGCAATGCCATTATTAGGGAAGGTAGATGAAATGACCATACTACGTTTGGAATCAGCTAGTATAGCTTCTGAAATAGTGGCAGGTTTACGATAGAGAAAATTTTTAAAAATTTCTATGTATGATTTTCATTTTGCAGGAACGAGAAGTATTGACAGGCCCACGACTCAATGAACTGGAAATCAACGGTATTCGTTTGACTAAGTTTAAAAATGGCGAAATCGGGATTGAATTTATCTGGATTGATATTGAAAATCCACCTAGTGACACCATCGGCTGGGTAGCAAAGAAATAAAAAGTCGGTAAATTCCCAAACTAAGTTCCACCGCTAATCCAAGTGGAAGTTAGTCTGATAAAAATTGTAAAAACCAGTGGAAATCCGTGGGTAAATTCCCAAACTAACTTCCACCGCTAATCCAAGTGGAAGTTAGTCTGATAAAAATCGTAAAAACCAGTGGAAATCCGTGTCAGGGTAAATTCCACTGGTTTTAAACATGCTTGATTTTATTGCTTTTGTAACCAAAATGAATCGAAAAAAAGAGCGCACAAAATCCCCTCATCTGAAAGCGTTTCAGATTAAGTTCCGCTATGGTGGAAGTTACTTTGAGAAGTTACCAAATAAAAAGTCCTGTCACTTTCTCCCCCTTAACCTTTGACTATTCTGCAAAATTATCGTAAAATAAAGAGTAAATGATAAAATGAGGTCAGAGTCTGTTTACTCTGGCGATAGTAGTATAAATGAGGAGAAACGCTTTGGAATTAGAAGTATTTGCTGGGCAAGAAAAAAGTGAACTATCTATGATTGAGGTAGCGCGTGCTATCTTGGAACTTCGTGGTCGCGATCATGAGATGCATTTTAGCGATCTTGTAAACGAAATTCAAAACTACCTTGGAACATCAAACAGCGATATCCGCGAAGCCTTGCCTTTGTTCTACACAGAATTGAACTTTGACGGTAGCTTCATCTCACTTGGAGACAACAAATGGGGGCTTCGTTCATGGTATGGTGTGGACGAAATCGACGAAGAAATCATCGCTCTTGAAGAAAATGACGACGATGAAGTAGCACCAAAAGCTAAGAAGAAACGTGTCAATGCCTTCATGGATGGCGATTCAGATGCAATTGACTATAATGCAGATGATCCAGAAGACGAAGATGCATACGAAGCAGATCCAGCTCTTTCATACGATGACGAAAATCCAGATGATGAGAAAAATGAAGTGGAAGCTTACGATGCAGAAATCAACGAAATCGCCCCAGATGACTTGGGTGAAGACGTGGATCTCAACGAAGAAGACGATGAGTTTTCAGACGATGATTCTGAAAACATCGAGGAATAAAAGTTAGCTATTGACAATTGTCCTATTTTTAGGTATCATATTGTTCGGGCACCTCTTTTAGAGGTCGGGGCTCCCTAGTTCTTAGGGAGCTATTTTTGTTTTTTCAAGAAGTTATCTTCTTGTATTTTAGTTGTGAATCTGGCGCAGTCGTCCCAGATTATTCTTATTAGTAGGGTCTTGTTTTCTATGTCCCCTCGTAGTTGACAAGACCTTGAGCATTTTAGAAAGAGGAATCTATGTCTACGAAATATATTTTTGTAACTGGTGGTGTGGTATCGTCTATTGGGAAAGGGATTGTCGCAGCGAGTCTGGGCCGTCTCTTGAAAAATCGTGGTCTCAAAGTAACGATTCAAAAATTTGACCCTTATATCAATATCGATCCGGGAACTATGAGCCCTTACCAGCACGGAGAAGTCTTTGTGACAGATGATGGAGCTGAGACTGATTTGGACTTGGGTCACTATGAACGTTTCATCGATATCAATCTCAACAAATATTCCAACGTGACAACTGGTAAAATTTACAGTGAAGTTCTTCGTAAAGAACGCCGTGGAGAATACCTTGGGGCAACTGTTCAGGTTATTCCTCATATCACAGATGCTTTGAAAGAAAAAATCAAGCGTGCCGCTCTAACGACTGATTCTGATGTCATTATCACAGAGGTTGGTGGAACAGTAGGAGATATCGAGTCCTTGCCATTCCTAGAGGCTCTTCGTCAGATGAAGGCAGATGTGGGTGCGGATAATGTCATGTATATCCATACAACCTTGCTTCCTTACCTCAAGGCTGCTGGTGAAATGAAGACCAAACCAACTCAACACTCTGTCAAAGAATTGCGTGGCTTGGGAATTCAACCAAATATGTTGGTTATTCGTACAGAAGAACCAGCAGGTCAAGGAATTAAAAACAAACTAGCCCAGTTCTGTGATGTGGCACCAGAAGCCGTTATCGAATCATTGGATGTTGAACACCTTTACCAAATTCCATTGAATTTGCAGGCACAAGGTATGGACCAAATTGTCTGTGACCATTTGAAACTAGATGCACCAGTAGCAGATATGACAGAATGGTCAGCTATGGTGGATAAGGTCATGAATCTCAAGAAACAAGTTAAGATTTCCCTTGTTGGTAAGTATGTGGAGTTGCAAGATGCCTACATCTCAGTGGTCGAAGCCTTGAAACACTCTGGTTATGCTAACGACGCAGAAGTTAAAATCAATTGGATCAATGCCAATGATGTGACAGCAGAGAATGTAGCAGAGCTCTTGTCTGATGCGGACGGAATCATCGTGCCAGGCGGTTTTGGTCAACGTGGTACGGAAGGGAAAATTCAAGCTATCCGCTATGCGCGTGAAAATGATGTTCCAATGTTAGGTGTCTGCTTGGGAATGCAGTTGACATGTATCGAGTTTGCTCGTAACGTTTTAGGCCTTGAAGGTGCTAATTCTGCAGAACTTGCACCAGAAACAAAATACCCTATCATTGATATCATGCGTGATCAGATTGATGTTGAGGATATGGGTGGAACCCTTCGTTTGGGACTTTATCCATCTAAGTTGAAACGTGGCTCTAAGGCTGCGGCTGCTTATCACAATCAAGAAGTGGTGCAACGCCGTCACCGTCACCGCTACGAATTTAACAATGCCTTCCGTGAGCAGTTTGAGGCAGCAGGCTTTGTCTTCTCAGGAGTTTCTCCAGATAATCGTTTGGTCGAAGTCGTGGAAATTCCTGAAAATAAATTCTTTGTAGCGTGTCAGTATCACCCTGAACTGTCAAGCCGTCCAAATCGCCCAGAAGAACTCTACACTGCTTTTGTGACTGCAGCAGTTGAGAACAGCAATTAGCAAAATCAGAACCTTTGAGAATAATCTCAGAGGTTTTTTGCTTGCATATTTAGGATATGAATTGCAAAATAAAAACATAGTGATATAATTAATATAAAAAATCCTAAGGAGGATCTACGATGAAAAAAATCACATTATTTGGTTTGTCTCTAGCTGGTCTAGCTTTACTGGCTTTTCCACATTCAGGGTAGGCATTTGAGCTTAAAGAAGAATGGGTTGTTAAGTGTGGAGTACAGTATCAAGATGGCAAGATTTTTCGGTTTAACAATGATCATGAAGTGGATATCAAAGTCTTGGATTTACCAAAAACCGAGAAAATCGAGTGGACGGTTAGTCTCGATGGTCAAGATCAGACAGTCAATTTTCTAGGTCAAGAAAAGGACAAGTCTATGATTGGTATAGAAGGGCGTTACCTGAATTTCTATGTTCCATATGGCTATAGAGGAGATATCAAGGTCGAGGCTAAGAGCGGAAACGAAGTGAAGACCTGGTCAACGAAAGTTGTGGATGATATTCATAATGATAGTGGAAAGAGAGGTTACTATCGTATTGATGAATCAAATAATCAATACACCTACCTTGATACAAAATGGGACTATCAAACCAAGACTTACACTGCTACCTTACCAGAGACTGTCAATGGTCAAAAAGTATATGCTTGGGCAGACTATGACAATAGTTAGTTGAAACTTGAAAAACTAAAATCTATCAGTCGTAAATATGATGGAGGATCTTTCAAAGAACTTTATCCGATTGTAAAAGCAGAAAGTTGGCTAAAATCAAACCAAAACTGGTACTATCAAAAACAAGGTCAATTAGTGCAGAATGATTGGGTTTATGACAAGGGAACTTGGTACTTTATGAATGATAAAGGAGTCATGTTCAATCAAACTTGGCTCTATCAAGGTAGCAACTGGTATGCCTTTAAATCATCAGGAGCCATGATTGCTAGTGATTGGCTTTATGACCAAGGCAAGTGGTACTATTTATCAACTTCAGGCTCCATGAGAGCAAGCACTTGGGTTTATGACAAGGGAGAATGGTATTATGTAAGTTCTTCTGGTGACATGCTAGCGAATGATTGGGTCAAAGATGATGGCAAGTGGTATTATCTGGCTTCATCAGGTAAGATGCTTCGCAATACCTACACCCCTGATGGTTACTACGTTGGCAACTCAGGTGCCTGGCAATAAGAATAATACTCTTCGAAAATCTCTTCAAACCACGTCAGCTTCATCCACAATCTCAAAACAGTGTTTTGAGCAATCTGCGGCTAGCTTCCTAGTTTGCTCTTTGATTTTCATTGAGTATAAGAAGTCCTTTTTCCTTAAAGGAAGAGGCTTTTTACTTGCTTTTTTGCTGTTTTCTCATTTGTCCTAAAGCCTTTTTTGTGTTAAAATGAATGATATGAAAGCTAAAAAAATGTGGATGGCAGGTCTGGCTCTGCTTGGTATTGGGAGCCTTGCCCTTGCTACGAAAAAAGTTGCAGATGACCATAAGCTCATGAAGACTCAGGAAGAGTTGACAGAGATTGTGCGAGACCATTTTTCAGACATGGGGGAAATTGCGACCCTCTATGTTCAAGTCTATGAAAGCAGTCTAGAGAGCTTGGTTGGTGGCGTCATTTTTGAGGATGGCCGTCATTATACCTTTGTCTATGAAAATGAAGATCTAGTCTATGAGGAGGAAGTCTTATGATACAGCCAGCAAGTTTAGAAGAATTGGCATCTTTAGTTGAAAAGGATGGCAAGAAAGTCTTTCTTTTTGTGGCGGATTGGTGTGGCGATTGCCGTTATATTTATCCTGCCTTGCCAGAAATTGAGGAGACCAATCCAGAGTTCACCTTTATTCGAGTGGACCGAGATCAGTATATGGATCTAGCTAAACTCTGGGATGTTTACGGAATTCCTAGCCTTGTTGTTCTAGAAAAGGACAAGGAAATCGGTCGTTTTGTTAATCGCGACCGTAAAAGCAAGCAACAAATTAACGACTTTTTAGCAGGACTGAAATAGGAGAAAATAGAAACAATGATTTTTACATATAACAAAGAACATGTCGGTGATGTCCTTATGGTCATCGTGAAAAATAGCGGAGATGCCAAACTGGATGTGGAGCGCAAAGGCAAGGTAGCTCGTGTTTTCCTCAAAGATAATGGGGAAACAGTGGCATGGAATATTTTCGAAGTTTCAAGTTTGTTTGAAATTGCAGAGCGCGGTCAAGTCTTTTTGACAGATGAGCAAGTCGCTCGTTTGAACCAAGAATTGCAGGCGGAAGGTTTTACAGAAGAAATTATCAATGATAAGGAGCCTAAGTTTGTTGTTGGTGAAATTGTCGAGATGGTAGCTCATCCAGATAGTGACCACCTCAACATCTGCCAAGTTGCAGTTGCAAGTGACAAGACAGTGCAAATTGTTGCAGGGGCACCAAATGCGCGTGTCGGGTTGAAAACCATTGTAGCTCTTCCAGGAGCAATGATGCCCAAAGGGAATCTCATTTTCCCAGGTGAACTTCGTGGCGAAAAGAGTTTTGGAATGATGTGCAGCCCTCGTGAACTTGCTTTGTCAAATGCTCCGCAAAAACGTGGTATTATTGAATTATCAGAAGACCAAGTTGTTGGTACACCATTCGACCCGGCTAAGCACTGGACTGCTTAGGAAGTTATCAGTATCTGGACCACTAGATAGAAGGAAATAAGATGGCAAAAAATGTAGTGATTACAGGAGCGACATCAGGTATTGGTGAAGCAATTGCGCGTGCTTATCTGGAGCAGGGTGAGAATGTCGTCCTAACAGGACGACGGACAGATAGACTAGAAGCTCTTAAGTCGGAGTTTGCAGAAACTTTTCCTAGTCAAACAGTTTGGACCTTTTCATTAGATGTGACGGATATGGCCATGGTCAAGACGGTCTGCTCCGATATTCTAGAAAGAGTAGGTCAGATTGATATTCTGGTCAACAATGCTGGACTGGCTCTAGGTTTAGCACCCTATCAGGATTATGAAGAGCTGGATATGTTGACCATGCTGGATACCAATGTCAAAGGTTTGATGGCAGTTACTCGCTGTTTTTTGCCAGCAATGGTAAAAGCCAATCAAGGTCACAT
This sequence comes from Streptococcus sp. 20925_1_69, assembly GCF_041432365.1. Classification (GTDB taxonomy): domain Bacteria; phylum Bacillota; class Bacilli; order Lactobacillales; family Streptococcaceae; genus Streptococcus. The sequence goes on along the minus strand of NZ_JAPVZL010000006.1, from coordinate 6,831 downwards.
TATCAATATGGGGTCAACCGCAGGAATCTATGCCTATGCGGGTGCAGCTGTTTACTCAGCAACCAAGGCGGCAGTCAAGACCTTTTCAGATGGACTGCGAATTGATACCATCGCAACGGATATCAAGGTGACGACCATTCAGCCAGGGATTGTCGAAACAGATTTTTCGACGGTACGTTTTCATGGTGATAAAGAGAGAGCTGCGTCCGTTTACCAAGGAATAGAAGCTTTGCAAGCTCAGGATATTGCAGACACAGTAGTCTATGTGACCAGTCAACCTCGTCGTGTGCAGATTACAGATATGACCATTATGGCAAATCAACAAGCGACAGGTTTCATGGTTCATAAAAAATAAAAAATTTTCTCGAAAAGTTACAAATTTCTGTAACTTTTTTTGATTTCCTACGAATAGATAAGTAGGAGGAAGAAAATATGTATAATAAAGTTATCTTAATCGGACGCTTGACGTCTACACCAGAATTGCACAAAACCAACAATGACAAGTCAGTGGCGCGCGCAACTATCGCTGTAAATCGTCGTTACAAAGACCAAAATGGGGAACGAGAAGCTGACTTTGTCAATATGGTCCTATGGGGCAGATTAGCAGAAAGCTTGGCAAGTTACGCAACCAAAGGAAGTCTCATTTCTGTGGATGGAGAACTTCGTACCCGTCGTTTTGAGAAAAATGGTCAAATGAATTATGTGACTGAAGTCCTTGTGACAGGATTCCAACTCTTGGAAAGTCGTGCCCAACGTGCTATGCGTGAAAATAATGCAGGTCAAGACCTAGCAGATTTGGTTTTGGAAGAGGAAGAATTGCCATTTTAATACTCTTCGAAAATCTCTTCAAACCATGTCAGCTTGACCTTGCCGTAGGTATAGGTAACTGACTTCGTCAGTCTTATCTACAACCTCAAAACTGTTTTTTAGCAGTCTGCGGTTAGTTTCCCAATTTGCACTAGTATAAGCATTGAAAAGTCTGAGTTGGTCTCAGGCTTTTTATCTTGAGAAAGTCAGACTTTTTTCTTGACTATTTCTGACCAAGTGATACAATAGAACTATGAATTAGCACTCAAGTATAAAGAGTGCTAATAATATCTATCTCATTATGGAGGAAATCAGATGTTGAAACCATTAGGGGACCGTGTGGTCTTAAAAATCGAAGATAAAGAACAAACTGTTGGAGGCTTTGTCCTTGCAGGTTCAGCCCAAGAAAAAACTAAAACAGCTCAAGTTGTGGCTACTGGACAAGGTGTTCGTACCTTGAACGGTGACTTAGTTGCTCCAAGTGTTAAAGCTGGAGACCGTGTCTTAGTTGAAGCCCACGCAGGTCTTGATGTCAAAGATGGCGATGAAAAGTACATCATCGTAGGTGAAGCTAACATCTTGGCTATCATTGAAGAATAGAAGGAGAAAGTAAGTATGTCAAAAGAAATTAAATTTTCATCAGATGCCCGTTCAGCTATGGTTCGTGGTGTCGATATCCTTGCAGACACTGTTAAAGTAACCTTGGGACCAAAAGGTCGTAATGTCGTTCTTGAAAAGTCATTCGGTTCACCATTGATTACCAATGACGGTGTGACCATTGCCAAAGAAATCGAGTTAGAAGACCATTTTGAAAATATGGGTGCCAAATTGGTATCAGAAGTAGCTTCAAAAACCAATGATATTGCAGGTGATGGGACTACAACTGCAACTGTTTTGACCCAAGCAATCGTCCGTGAAGGAATCAAAAACGTCACAGCAGGTGCCAATCCAATCGGAATTCGTCGTGGGATTGAAACAGCAGTTGCAGCAGCAGTAGAAGCTTTGAAAAGCAACGCCATCCCTGTTGCCAATAAAGAAGCTATCGCTCAGGTTGCCGCCGTCTCTTCTCGTTCCGAAAAAGTAGGCGAATACATCTCTGAAGCCATGGAAAAGGTTGGCAAAGACGGAGTCATCACTATCGAAGAGTCACGTGGTATGGAAACAGAGCTTGAAGTCGTAGAAGGAATGCAGTTTGACCGTGGTTATCTTTCACAGTATATGGTAACAGATAGCGAAAAAATGGTAGCTGATCTTGAAAATCCATACATTTTGATTACTGATAAGAAGATTTCAAATATCCAAGAAATCTTGCCACTACTAGAAAGTATTCTCCAAAGCAATCGTCCACTCTTGATTATTGCGGATGATGTGGATGGTGAGGCTCTTCCTACTCTTGTTTTGAACAAGATTCGTGGAACCTTTAACGTAGTAGCAGTCAAGGCACCTGGTTTTGGTGACCGTCGCAAAGCCATGCTTGAAGACATTGCCATCTTGACAGGCGGAACAGTTATCACAGAAGACCTTGGTCTTGAGTTGAAAGATGCGACAATTGAAGCTCTTGGTCAAGCAGCGAGAGTAACTGTGGACAAAGATAGCACGGTTATCGTAGAAGGTGCGGGAAATCCTGAAGCGATTTCACACCGTGTTGCGGTTATCAAGTCTCAAATCGAAACTACAACTTCTGAATTTGACCGTGAAAAATTGCAAGAACGCTTGGCCAAATTGTCAGGTGGTGTCGCAGTTATTAAGGTCGGAGCCGCAACTGAAACTGAGTTGAAAGAAATGAAACTTCGCATCGAAGATGCTCTCAACGCTACTCGTGCAGCTGTTGAAGAAGGAATCGTTGCAGGTGGTGGAACAGCCCTTGTAAATGTTATCCCAGCCGTGGCTGATTTGGAATTGACAGGAGATGAAGCGACAGGGCGCAATATTGTTCTCCGTGCCTTGGAAGAACCTGTTCGTCAAATCGCCCACAATGCAGGATTTGAAGGATCTATCGTTATCGATCGTTTGAAAAATGCTGAAGTTGGTACAGGATTCAACGCAGCAACTGGTGAGTGGGTCAATATGATTGATCAAGGGATTATCGATCCAGTTAAGGTTAGTCGTTCAGCCCTACAAAATGCAGCATCTGTAGCCAGCTTGATTTTGACTACAGAAGCAGTCGTAGCCAATAAACCAGAACCAGTAGCCTCAGCTCCAGCAATGGATCCAAGCATGATGGGCGGCATGATGTAAGCTTTCTATAGGAAACACAAAAGAAAAGGAGGGAATGCCTATTCCTCCTTTTTATGATGTTCATTTCTAAATTGATTTGAGCTCTCCTAACTTATATGATAAAATAAGACTAGAAAAAGGAGAAGAACATGATCGATGTAGAAGAGATTCTGAGCAAGATGAACCCCAATCAGAAGATTAATTATGACCGTGTCATGCAGAAGATGGTCCAAGTATGGGAGAAAAATGAGCAACGGCCAACCATTCTCATGCATGTTTGCTGTGCCCCTTGCAGTACCTATACACTAGAATATTTGACCAAGTATGCAGATGTGACTATCTATTTTGCTAATTCCAATATCCATCCCAAGGCAGAATACCATAAGCGGGCTTACGTCACCAAGAAATTTGTCAGTGATTTCAATGAGAGGACAGGAAATACGGTCCAGTATCTAGAAGCTCCCTACGAACCAAATGAATATCGTAAGTTAGTCAGAGGACTGGAAGAAGAGCCTGAAGGTGGCGACCGTTGCAAGGTTTGCTTTGACTACCGCCTGGATAAGACAGCTCAAGTGGCTATGGATTTAGGTTTTGACTACTTCGGTTCGGCTTTAACCATCAGTCCTCATAAGAATTCTCAAACCATTAACAGCATCGGAATCGATGTGCAAAAAATTTATACAACCCACTATCTTCCAAGTGATTTCAAGAAAAATCAAGGCTACAAACGTTCGGTAGAGATGTGTGAAGAGTATGACATTTACCGTCAATGTTATTGTGGATGCGTCTATGCAGCCCAAGCCCAGAATATTGACCTGGTTCAAGTTAAGAAGGACGCCACAGCATTCTTGCTGGATAAGGATGTTGAAAAAGACTATTCCCATATCAAATTTACTGTTACGAAATTAGATATATAAAGACAACTCAGCTGAAAAGTTGGGTTTTTCAAATAAAAAAACCAGGGCTTTCACCCTAGTTTGACAACTTTACCGATTCTTTAGTTCTACATAGCGCTTGTACCAAATGTTTACATAGGCTTCTGAGAAAGGACCACGTCCATTGTTAATCCAATCAACAAGAATTTTGACATGTTCTTTTAAAATATAGTCCAAATCATCAGAATAATTCATTTTGCGTTTGTGACGCTCATACTCCTCAACGTCCAAGAGACGTTTTTCCCCATCTGTAAAAATTTTAACATCCAAATCGTAATCAATATACTTCAGTGCTTCTTCATCCAGATAGTAGGGGCTAGCCATATTGCAATAGTAGGAAATTCCATTATCACGAATCATGGCAATGATATTAAACCAATATTTCTTGTGAAAGTAAACAATAGCCGGTTCTCGAGTGACCCAACGACGACCATCACTTTCGGTAACCAGTGTATGATCGTTGACACCAATAATGGCGTTTTCTGTTGTTTTTAGTACCATGGTGTCCCGCCAAGTTCGGTGGAGACTCCCATCATGCTTATAACTTTGAATTGTAATAAAGTCGCCTTCTTTTGGAAGCTTCATAACTAACCAACTTTCTACAATTTATAAGTTTATCGTTTACTATTGTACCATAAAATTACCTAAAATCTGTGAATTTTACATGAAAATATTAAAGATATTCTCTGAGAGCGCTTGCTATATCCGAAAAATCGTAGCCCTTTCGTGCTAAAACTTGGGTTAAACGCTGTTTAAGTTCGTATCCTTCATATTTTCGGGCATACTTAGAATATTGCTTATCAAGTTCCTTGAAGATGAGTTCCTGAGTCGTTTCTTGGTCAACTTGACTATCCAACTGGTCAAAGGCACTTTTAGCATCAGAATAGGAAAACCCCTTGTTGGTCAAATTTTGGATAATCTTATCTTGCAAAGCACGAGCTGGAAGTTTTCCTTCATATTTCTTCAATAGTTTATTGGCTACACGTTGAGCAACTTCCGAAGAATCAAATTCTTTCAGTATCTCTTCTATAGTGGATTTTGAAATCCCCTTTTGTGCTAATTTCTGAGTCAGTACATAAGGCCCCTTGTATCCTGAAAGTTGATTGGCATTGATGATAGCATAAGCGTACTGATTATCATTAATCCACTTATCCTCTTTAAGATTAGCAATGACCTTAGAAGCTATGTTTTCATTGAAATCGTATTTTTTCAGATATTCTCTTACTTCTTTTTCAGTGCGTGCTTTAAAGGATAGGTGGTAGAGGGCTAGATTCTTACCATAAGAAAATTGAGCAAAGTCCTGAATCTCTTTCAATTCCTCTTCGCTTATCACCTTATCTCTCGATAACATAAAACGAACAATTGTATCTTCGGTGATGTAGCATTTGTCGCCATTATCAAGCTCCATCAGATAGAGTCTTTTTTTCTTTTCAAGTTTTGTGATTTTCATAGTTCTATTATAACTCAAAATGTGATAAGATAGGGGTATGAATCTGAAAGTGAAACAAAAAATACCATTAAAAATCAAGCGCATGGGAATTAATGGTGAGGGAATTGGCTTTTATCAAAAAACATTAGTCTTTGTGCCTGGTGCTCTCAAAGGAGAAGATATCTATTGTCAGATTACTTCTATTAAACGTAATTTTGTTGAAGCAAAATTACTAAAGGTTAATAAGAAGTCTAAATTTCGAGTTGTGCCAGCTTGTACTATTTACAATGAATGCGGAGGCTGCCAAATCATGCATCTGCATTATGATAAGCAGCTAGAGTTCAAGACGGACTTGCTTCATCAAGCGCTGAAAAAATTTGCCCCTGCAGGATATGAAAATTATGAAATCCGCCCGACGATTGGTATGCAGGAACCAAAGTACTATCGTGCCAAGTTACAATTTCAGACTCGAAAATTTAAAAATCAGGTCAAGGCTGGCTTATATGCACAAAACTCTCATTACTTAGTAGAGTTGAAAGACTGCCTGGTACAAGACAAGGAAACTCAAGTGATTGCTAATCGTCTAGCAGAATTACTTACTTATCACCAGATTCCAATCACGGATGAGAGAAAAACTCTAGGTGTTAGAACTATAATGGTTCGACGAGCTAGAAAGACTGGACAGGTTCAGATTATTATTGTTACAAATCGCCAGCTAAATTTAACTCAATTGGTAAAAGACTTGGTTAAAGGTTTTCCAGAAGTTGTGACAGTAGCTGTGAATACAAATACAGCTAAAACCAGTGAGATTTATGGTGAAAAGACAGAGATTATCTGGGGAGAAGATAGTATTCAAGAAGGGGTTCTTGATTATGAATTTTCACTATCCCCTCGCGCTTTCTACCAACTAAATCCTGAACAAACAGAAGTCCTCTATAGCGAAGCAGTAAAAGCACTGGATGTTGATAAAGAAGACCATTTGATTGACGCTTATTGTGGAGTTGGAACGATTGGATTTGCCTTTGCAAAGAAAGTAAAAACACTCAGAGGTATGGATATTATTCCAGAAGCTATTGAAGATGCCAAGCGAAATGCTAAAAGAATGGGATTTGACAATACTCATTATGAAGCTGGAACGGCAGAAGAGATTATTCCTCGTTGGTACAAGGAAGGCTACCTAGCAGATGCTCTGATTGTGGACCCACCACGTACAGGTCTGGATGATAAGTTATTAGATACTATTCTTACTTATATACCAGAAAAAATGGTTTATATTTCTTGTAATGTTTCGACCTTGGCTCGTGATTTGGTACGCTTAGTAGAAGTCTATGACCTTCATTATATCCAGTCGGTCGATATGTTCCCACATACAGCTCGAACGGAAGCTGTTGTAAAATTAATTAAAAAAGTTTTAAAAAAGTAGTTGACAAAAAATAAAAAGGC